>JAFWQE010000089.1 GCA_017509155.1 Prevotella sp. | reverse complement strand
GTAAACTGACGCAAAGAGAGCCTTCAGCACTATCGTCTGAACTCCTGTAACTCCTGAACTCCTGAACTCCAAGAAGTTGAGCGAATGCGAAACTTGAAATACATAATTGAAACGAAGACGAATCTTATCGAAAGAGTCTCGAAGAGACGAAAGAACACAGACGGGGGTGTTAGCCCCCGGTTAATGATGCGACAACAAAGAAAGCCCCGAGGGGGCGACAGAGACCTAAAGACTGATACTGAACAAGTAACACGTTCTGTCGCCCTTTCGGGGCTGGAATACAATGATGATGACAGGCCAGGGGCTAGCACCCCTGTCTGTCATCTATCGCACCTTCGGTGCTTTTCCCCGGATACAAATAATAAACATGTTTAGATTGCATTTGCTCGTTTTTTCATTCAGCATCCATACTGTTGGGTCTTGACGGCCTTTCGCCCTTGCTTATTCAGGCAGTAGCGGTTCGCCCATCTCCGATTTCTCGGTGTCCTTCTCGTCGAGCTTGAAGAGCATGAACTGCGGACTCTCGGCCGTGCAGGGTTTCCATTCTCCACCGTCCTTGCCGTTGGGGTCGCTATATTTTGCGAAGTTTGTCCATGCCGTCAGCATCTTTTCGGCAAGGTCCCAGTCGCCTTGGGTCCACGGACGCCAGCAGTGCTTGAGCGACTTGAAGACAAACCACAGGTCGGACGAGTGGAAAGCGCCCTTCAGACGGTCGGTGATTTCGGGATGCTTGCCGTCGTCGGGCAACGGACGAGCAAACTCGTAGGCCCATGCCTTGCCGCCCTTTTCCTGTCTCACCTTGCAGAACTCGGCAATGCCGGGCCCCATCTGTCCCATGTCGTTCAGTGTGTAGCCAATCATGTAGGGAACGTCGGCAATGGTGCCCGCCCTCGTGGCCTCGTCGAAGCTCTTCAGGCTCACGTAGCCGTCGACGATAGGACGCTGCATGAGGAACACGTCTTGCTTGGTCACCATGTTGTAGAGTTGTCCGATGGAGTAGAGCAGCTCGGTCGAGGCAGCCCTCAGCTTGGTGATGTCGGTCAGTCCTGCCCAGTCCATCACCTTCTTGGTCTCGGCCTCCGATTCCTGAAGTGTCGGGTTGTAGGTGAAGAACTTGTTGACAGGTGTTGCGGGCTTTGCCTCCTCTCCGTCCTTTGCGGGAACGTTGATGCCGCCGCCGCTCATGATGACCGCCTTGTGGAACAGTCCGCGTGCCAATGGCGACTCACAAAGCGTGCGAACGCTTCCGGCTCCGGCACTCTGTCCGAAGATGGTGACGTTGTCGGGGTCTCCTCCAAACTGGGCAATGTTGGCCTTGATCCATTTCAGCGACTGAATCTGGTCAAGTATTCCATAGTTGCCCGACACATGGTTGGGACTCTCGGCCGAGAGGTCCGGATGGGTCATGAAGCCGAAAATGCCCAGTCGGTAGTTGATGGTGACGAGCACGACGTCTTTCGAAGCCCATTCCTGTCCGTCGAACTCAGGTTCCGATCCCCAGCCTTCACGATAGCCACCACCATGAATCCACAGGGCCACGGGCAGTTTCTTGTCGGTTTGTCCCGGTGCTTTGGTCCAGACGTTCAGGTAGAGGCAGTCTTCGCTATAGGGAGCCTCGTCGCCGTATCCCCATTCGGAGGCGTAGAAGCCGGGATAGTGCACCGCCTGATAGCCCGGATGTCCGAACTTGTCGCACACGCGGATGGTGTCCCACGCCACCACGGGCTGTGGTTCTTTCCAGCGTAAATCGCCGATGGGCGGCGCGGCGTATGGTATTCCACGGTACACAAACACGCCTTCGTTCTCTGCCGCCACACCCTGTATCTTGCCGCCTTCGATGGTAAGAACAGGGTTGTTCTCCTTTGTTCCGCAGCTCCACAAAAGGTGGGCTGCCAATGCTAACATAACTAACTTTTTCATGCTAAAACTATTACTTTATATATTAATTTTGTGTATTGAAGTCTTGGTTGTTCTATATTTTTGGGAGTTTGGGAGTTCTTTGCAAGCAAAGCGACCAAAGGTCGAGCGTAGACGATAGGTGTTTTCGCTCTTTTGATGGGATTTTTAGAATCAGAACGAATGTCCAGACTCCTACACCCCCAGACTCCTACACTCCTAAACCAACTTCCGGAAGTTGAGTTGGGAGTCCACTTTAAAAAGTCCTTTCTGGTCTGTCGCCCTTTCGGGGCTCTCTTGTAACTCCTTGATTTTCAAGAAGGGGTTACACCCCTCCCTGTGGTCTTTTCGTCCCTTGGGGACTTTTTCAAGTAGACTCAGTTGGTGTATTTCCGATGACTCTCTGTCTTCTTTCTTCGTTCATCCCTTTTTTCTTTCTGCGTTCGTCTCGAATCGCGTCATCTTTTTCCCTTAGATTTCTTTTCATTTGGCGCCACTTGCGCAGAGTTTTTGTGCCGCCAAAACGAGGAACATATAGTGCGAAGACCCGCCGCCCAGCACGTATTCCGTCTGCTGCCACAGGAACGGAAACTCCAGCAGTTCGGGGAAGTCCGGCCGTATGAGTGCCGTTCCCGACACCACGCCCCCGGGGATGTAGGTCCAGTCGGCACGGTTCAGTCCATAGGCCACCGTTGCCGAGCGTGCACCCACGCCCGATGCAAACGAGGCGTTGTTGCTGCCAGGATGGCAGCCCAGAATGAAGTCGAGTGCACTGAATACCGTTGTGGGCGCGAAGATGTCAGGATAGTTGCTGGTGAGGTAGTAGTATTCGAAGCCGAAGCGCTGAATGTCCCAGCCGGCTCCCCATATCGACGGACGGTAGGGAACGCCGTAGGGTGTCTCGGCCGAGAGGCTCTGCAATTCCTTCTGATACTCCGTCAGCGCCTTGCGGAAAGACTCGGCAAAGCGCCTTGCGCGCTTGTATTTCTGCCCTTCCAGTTGCTTCACCAGTCGCGACGTGAACCAGCCCGTGTAGCGAATGTTCTTGACGTAGAGGTCCTGATGGTCCATGACGAAGTCCAGATACTGCTTGTCGCCCGTGCTGAGATAGAGTTCCACGGCGGCTTGCAGGCGCATGTTCACGGCGGTGTTGTTGTCGTAAATCTCTCGGGCAATGGCCAGGCACTCGTTGCTCAGCGCATCGTTGTACCCCCTCAGCACGCGTGCGGCGGCGGCCAGATGGGCGGCTGTGGCCAGTGCCCGTTGCGGGTTGTCCTCGGTGAAGAGCCATCGGTCGTCGTCGTTGCCGGGCTTTCCGTCTGTCATGGCAGCCGCATCGCCGAGCATGGCGTATTGTCTGAGGCTGTTGCAGATGATGCCGCGGTAGGGCCGTCCCAGTACCCTATAGGCACTCACCACGGTGAGCACGCCGTTTTCCACCTGTTGCAGCACGTCGTTCTTTCCGTCGCTCTCATGTATCTCCACGCAATGGTGGTCTTGGTCGATGGCCGTCACGTCGATGTCGGGTCTGAAGGCTTCGTAGGTGAGCGCCAGGATATAGGCCTCGCCCGCCTGCGACTCCACGCGCAGGTCGAAGTCGCCGGCGTCGTGCCAGCCGCCGATGTTCACGCCTTCAACCACCTTTGGCCACGGTCCCAGAGCGCTGCTTTCCTGGGCATAACCGTCGAAATGCCCACCGGGAACGGCTATCTGCGCATCGTCCATGTGGCAGGCATCGTGCCACACGCGATACTTCTCGCTCACGCGCATGTGGCACATCTGCACGGGCAGGAAGTATTCCACGACGGGTTGCCACACCCCTCGGTCGTAGACGTTGCCGGCAATGCGGAACACGCTCGATGCGGCCTCTCCATACCTTATTATATATAGTCCCTCCTGCGTGATGTGGCTGAAGTCGGCTGTCAGGTATCTATAGCGCAGGAAGCGCCCCCATTCCTTCGCCGTGAGGCTGGCCACCAGCTGCTCGCCGTCGTGGGCGATGCGCATCAGTTGCACCTGTTGCTGCGTCTGGTCTCTTGCGTCAAGCTCAATGACAACTTTCTTGGGTTGAGTGGGGTAGTAGCCCACCTGCGATGTCTGCACCACGGGCGTGTAGTGCCAGTCGGCTGCCACGTTGGGCGTGATGATCCACCTGACGGCTCCTTTCGTGGCGCCCGCCTTCACCTCGCTTCGCAACACAAACCAGCCGTTGTTGTGGTTCATGCGCCCGTCGTAGAGCTTGAGCGGCTCGGTTTGCGATTCCACCGTGATGCGCCTGTAGGGGTCGTCGGGTTGCGAGGTGAACACCTTTCCCACGGCGTATGGCTCTGCAATCACGTCGTCGGCCACAATAGGGCTGTATCCCCTTGCCTTCAGTCGGTCGAAGTCTGCCTTCAGCCCTTTGCCGGCATAGTAGTCTCCCGTATGGTGGATGTTGCTCTCGGTGGTCATCAGCGGACTGTTGGGCTGCCGAGGATAGATGCCCGTCTGACTGTCCATCATCCAAGGCTTGCCGAATAGTGCCCCCGGAAACAGCTCCATGTTGAAGCCCACCTTGCCCTCCAGGTAGCTGGGCACGGGCTTGTCCAGGTCTACGGTCACCACGATGCTGCGTCCCTGGCTCACCACGTTCACCGTGTAGGTGACCTCGTAGTCGGGATAGATCATCGGGTTGAAGCCCGTGAGGTGGCGCGAAGAGTCGGGATAGCAGAGCGTTGTCGTGATGCTGTTCGTGCCGGTCTCACGTTTAAGCTGCCGCGGCACGGGTTGCCATTGTCCTGGTGTTGCCTCCATGCGTATGTCGCCGTTGGTGGCGATGCGCTGTCCGTTCATGATGATGCTGACGCCGCCTTGGTGGCCTTCGGGGTAGAAATCGCTGAATGCCATCACGTCGACACCTCCGCAGCTGAAGTACCCCTGTGGGTTCAGCTCGAAGTTCTGAGCCAAGGTGTGCAGCGTCGAAGTGAACAATGCCACCATCGCTATTATCTTCCAATTCGTAGCTTTTAGCTCCATTGTGATAATAATAGAGTAAGTTTTCGGTTGTAAAATTACTGTTTTTTTTCTTTTCTTCCGCAATCTTGTGTAACAAATACTTTTTTTCCCGTTCACGTCCCTTTCATTCGCCTGCCAATAGCGTCATTTTTTTCAGTTTCTTTACATTCTATGGTCGCAAAACGCAGTCGTTTCATACCTGTTTTCTGATGGCCTAAGTTCTTGTCACTGTTCGTTTTAGGGAGAAAGATTATAGTCCTTGTCGATTCTTTCGGTTCGCGGACTCGAGTCCCGACGCCGGAAGGACTCGTGTCGTTTGCCAATCGGACTCGTGTAGTATGGCGCGCGGACTCTCGTAGTATGGCGCACGGACTCATTTTATTCAAGTTTCGCATTCGCTCAACTTCTTGGAGTTCAGGAGTTCTCTGCAAGCAGAGCGTCCAAGGCCTGATGCCCTTGGCCGAGCGCAGGAGTTCAGGAGTTCAGACGATAGTGCTGAAGGCTCTCTTTGCGTCAGTTTACAGGGGTTGGAAGTATTGTCTGAACTCCTGTAACTCCTGTCGCTCGACCTTTGGTCGCTCTGCTTGCAGAGAACTCCTGAACTCCATCAACTTGCGATAGTTGAGTCATTTTATTTGCCAAATAAACTACATTTATACGCCAAGTAAACTACATTTATTTGCCAAATAAACGAAACAAATCTGCCGTGGAAAATTCAATAGTCCCAGATGTTCGTTCAGTGTAGGGGCGGATCAGCGTATCCGCCCCGTCGACTGTTCTGAATTATTTCTTATTCAAGTTTCGCATGTCTAACATTGCTCCACTTATAGAGGTGAGAGGTAAGTGGTGAGAGGTAAGAGAATACCT
>JAFWQE010000088.1 GCA_017509155.1 Prevotella sp. | reverse complement strand
CTCTCGGCATCGGCAAAGAAAGCGCGGCACTTGTTGGGTGTTCCGCACATCACCATATTATAATAGAGCGTTACCTTACCCGAGAACGAGTCCTTCGAGATGCGGTGCTGTCCCCAAGGTTTGTTGTCGTAGGCCAGTCGGAAGAGGTCGTTCTTCTCAGTCCACGCGCCACCTCGGTTGTTCTTCTGCACCGTCTCTATCTCTGGAGCATAGGTGAAGAGATGCTTACCTTTGGCATAGAGAGCACGCTCGAGGAAGGCCGACACACCGATATTAGGCTCGATGATGCGAATCTGCGAACAGGGATTCTTCACCTCTTCGCCATTCTTCTTGGCCAACGAGTAGGCCATCTCCTTCTGCCATTCCACCTCATCCTGCTTTATGATGGGGTCCATCAGCAGTTCGAACTCACTATCTACGAACGACTTTCCTGTGGCCTGTGGAGCCTCGATGTCAACGATGAAACTGGCTGAGTTCATCTTGCCGTCGCGATACCTTGCACGGATGCCTGTTGCCAACGTGCCCAGCATGGGCATCGCCGCCATCAGCGTAGCCTCGCGGAACTCCTCGGGAGCATGGTCGGACAAGTCTTGAAGGATTCCGGGCAACTTATCATCGACAGGCGCGACGGGCGACTCTTCGGTTTTCTCCGTTTCCACCTCCATCGCCGCCCCCAATGACGTGAGTACATCCTGCATCTGCGAAGGGAGACCGGAAGGACGAACGCTGCCAACAGCACTCTTGATTGTTGACATCACCTCATGATCGGCAAGTCCCCAATGAGGCATTATGGCAAAGAGTTTCTGCTCGTCAAAGTCGCAGATGAAGCGCAGGTAGCGGCTCATGGTGTAGAGAGCCATGTTGCGCTCACCCTCGGCAGGAGCATCGCCATAACCCAGTTTCCAGAGCAGGGCCTGAACAATCTTTTCGTAAGGAATGCCATGAAAAGCCCACCCAAGCCCTCCCAAAGGGAGGGATGTCTGATTGCCAGATTTGGAATGGGGCTCGTCTTCATGTGACTCAACATCCCCTCCTTCGGAGGGGCTTGGGGAGGCTTCGAATATGCTAGGGTCGAGCAACTTCACATACTGCTCGCTGACCATGAAGCAACAACGTGCCAAATCTGTCACATGCGAGTCGTAGTTGACTCCCAGGCGATTCGCCAGCCTTTGGATGTCCTCCTCGATAGAAAGTCCTGGCGTGCGCCAAGCCCAGATATGGGTTCCCCCACCTGCACTCTCGGCAAAGTAGACGATACGGAACTCCTCAATGAGGTTTTCCGCCTGCACCTTCTTCCAAAGAGTCTCCGTCAGGCCCTTCTCGTCGATGTCGAGGAAGTAGAGTCCTGAGGGAACGGCATCTTCGGCCTTGCGCGTACCATTCTTAAAACACTCCGCAAGAGGAAGCCACACGGGCAGTTCTTTCTTGCGATCCAAATTATGATTCTGCTTCACGTCTGCGAGGATTTCCTCTACGTGATTCTCCGCCAACAGTTGACGGTAAGCAGCCATGCTCGCCTTGCGAGGCTTGCCGCTAAATGATGTTGCGATATTAATCATATCTACGGCAAAGGTCGCAAGGGAGGTTGCACCTTCAAAGTGGGATTGTTTTGGCCTTAGTGCAACTACTACTTATGGCGTGCTAAGGCGTTGTATTTCAGATATATAGTGTTAAAAATATTTCTTGTCGTTTCTGTTTCTGCCCCCATGCCTTCCTGAATGTTCTTCCTGAAAGTGCCTACATAGCGCTTGCTTGTCAGTTTTTCAGCCAAATCGCCATCGGAATGGGCACCGAAAACTGCACTTTTCTTCATTTCTCCCACCAGATGGCAGAAGAAACGGGCGGTGAACAGGTTGTTGTGGGGACTCTTGCGCGTCACTTTCAGACGGGCGAAGATTTCCTCGTTCGCTATCAGTTCCTGCCACATGGCATCGTAGTGAGGGAACCAGGCAGCTGCCACCAGGTCATGAAGTTTTTGGGCAGCAGCCATAACAGCCTCGCCCACACGCTGCTCATCGTTGAGCACCAGCTGTTCCTCGCCGAACTTCGTCGTGGGCTCCAGTTCTCTTGCAATCTCTGAGAGGGCTGCCAGATGGAAGATAAAGCACCGCAAATCATCATCGCTCAAACCTACTTCAAGGAACTCAGCATCGAAGGCAACGCGGTCGGTGGTCCATTTGGCAAAGAGACCTCCACGCACCTGTCCCAGCGCCTCACGCTCCTTGGAGCGCTCTGCCGTCATTATGTCTTTCCAAGAACTGCTGTCACTCACCACACGGAGCGTCTCACGTCGGTCCCTCCAATAGTTCCACCACTCGGTACTCTCGCGCACGCGCAGGAGTACCTTGTTGAAAAGGCGGGCCATCGCCTTGCTGTTGGTACGGCTTTGCTGCATCATACTCACCATCATCCCAGGCAAAAGCGTGAGAACGACAAGCCATATCAGCATCATCTGCAGACTCTCACTCATCTTATTGTTGAGCTCGTCCATCGCCTGCCGCATATCCGTGATTTGCCTGACGGCATCTTCCTGGTTATCGCTGACGCTATTCATGTTCTGAATGACAGACATCATCATCATCAGGTCCTCCGGTTTCAGGTGCTGGGCACAGACGGACAAGACGTGCTGCATGGGTGATGCCTTCTGGAGAATATCCTCTTGCTTTTCTGCCGGCAGGACAGCGTGTTGTGCCAGCGCCTTTATAATAATGTCGAAGAAAGAGCCCTTCTGATTGCTCTGCTTCTCGCCCATCATCCGTTCTGTCAGCGCCATCACCGACTGGCGGATGCTGGTGTCTGACACGGTTCTGCCGATGCGGTCGAGATACTCTGAAAACAGGTAGGCTGTAGGCATCTTGTTCAGTTCTATTAGCGCCGTCACACTACCCTGCATCCGCATCATAGCAGCATAGATTTCGGCCTCAACACAGGTGTCCATACCAGCGGACAACTCCTG
>JAFWQE010000087.1 GCA_017509155.1 Prevotella sp. | reverse complement strand
GAAGAATTTGCTGCCGCCATTCATGTACCTACACGGACGGCGGCAGCAAATTCTTCACTCTTCACTTTTCACTCTTCACTTAAAACGGTGTCGCGCATGCATTCGATGAGTGAGCGCAGTTGGGCGGCGCCTTGGTGGTTGTTGTCGAGCGCCTCCACTTCTTTCAGATAGCGTTCACCGTGCTTCACGTCGCCAAGGCCGAAATAGCCCAGTGCCAGCATGTACTTGCAATGATCAAGGTTTCTCATGCCCAGTTCGGAGAGCCCGTCTTCGCCACGTCCTTCCCAGATAAGCAGGTCGGGCAAGGAGACTGCGAAGTAGTCCATCTCCTCGCTTCCTCCTTCAGCTTGCACACCGCCTTGCTGAAGGTGTGGCATGTGCTGTATGCCATAGTTCACGAGCCGATAGAACCGACCGTTGGCTTCGTCGTTCCGACCGAGTCTGCGCAATGCAAGTCCCTGATAGAAAATCTTGTCGGGTTTTGCATCGTTGTAGTAGATGGCGGCGGCAGGTTCCTGTGTTCCCTTTGTGGCCTCTTCCCAGCACTTGTGGGCCTTTTCCTTCTCTCCAAGTGCATCCCATGCAACGCCAAGCAGATAGTAGAAGTCGTTATCCTGTGCCCCATAGAGCTTACCTTCACCCAGGTGATAAGGATACTCCAGACATGCTTCAAGAAGGCGAATCGCCTCCGACATCTCTGCTGCAGTTTCAGTTGTTTTCTTAGCCAGCAAGCCTTTCGCCAGTTCAACTCGGCAGAACTGATACTGTGCAGGCACCTTGCCTTCGCCGCCTTCCCATGGATGGAACCTGTGGGCGTCGAGCTTTTCCATAGCCTCGGCGTAGCGCCCCATCTGGTTGAGCAGGGTGATTTCTTCAAGCACGAGGTCATCGCGCTGCTGTATGAGTCGGGGGTATTTCTGCAGGAATGCCAGTCGCTGCTCATGAGGAAAGTGAAGCTGTTTGCGCAGCTGGTCGAGTTCCATGAGCATGCGGGCGTCGGTTTCGTCGAGAGCGAAGGCGCGTTCCATCATCTCCAGTGCCGGTTGCTTCTGCCCCAGTTTGTTGTAAGTGGCAAGGGCCAGGTTGCGCCAAACCGTTGGGAACTGTGGGTCAAGCTTAGCCGATAGCTGCCAGTTGTCCATCGCAAGGTCATACTGCCGCTTGTCGTAATAGAGACAGCCCAGGTAGTAAGGAGCCTTTGCACCTTGTGGGTTTACCGCCTTTGCCAGTGAGAGCACGTTTACGTCCTCCAGCCTGTTGGGGAAACAATAGTCTGAGCACTGCTGTTCTGCCAGTTCAAAAGCGGGCGAGAAGTCCCCCTCTGGCTCTCCCTGTTTATGGGGAGAAGAGGTGAGGGGACGGAGGCTCCCTATATAATAATAGGTCATAGGCGTGACGGCCTTCTCTTCGATAGCCATCTTCCAGACTGTGGCAGCTTCTTCGCACAGCCCTGCTGCGCAATAGTCGAGAGCGATTTCATCGTAGTTCTGCGCCGAGCCATGCATCATTTCTTTCAGTTCGTTGAGCAGAGGCTGGCTCTTTGTTTCGAAAAACATCTCCAGACGGCAGCCATAGTTGAAACGGTCCAGCTTCAGCGACTCCTCGCACAACTGCATCATCTCTTCTCCGCGTCCCATCTTGCGAAGCACGTTGGCTTTCAGGGCGCGTGCCTTATGGTGGCATGAGTTGAAGATGAGGCAACGGTTTAGCTCGTCGAGCGCATCGTCAAACCGACCTTGGCTTGTGCTGATGCAGGCGGCCTCGTAATAGCCGGCATCGGCCCATGCCTTGTTCCACGTCGACTTCCAGAACAGCTCGTTAGCCTCCTGCAGGTCGTTTAGTCGTCTGGTTGTTTGGTCGTTTGGTTGTTTGGTCGTCTGGTTGTTTGGTTGTGTGGTTGTTTGGTCGTTTGGTGACATCCCTAAACGACCAGACGACGAATTACCCAAACAACCAGATTTATACTTTAGCACAAGCGCAAGGTTGAAGATGGCCTCTCCGTCGTAGGGGTTCGGATTGCGCTTCTGCCACATCCGTACAGCTTTTCTCAGATAAGGCTCAGCCTTGTCGAAGCGCCCACGACGCAGATACCATAATCCCATCTGGTTCAGGCAACGCACATCGTTGGGGTCACGGCGTAGGGCTTCCTCATAATAGTCGAGAGCGCTCCACGTCGCATGGCGATATTGTTCCAGATGGAGTCCCGTGAGGTAGAGCTGGTCGTTGGTCTTCGTGTCCTGCGGAGAGAGAGCGGCTTCGGCAGCATCGGGGACGGGACGTATTTCATCAGGTTCGGCCTGCCAGGTCAAGAGAGGTGAGAAGACCCTCTCTGACTCCCCTTGTTTAGGGGTGGAAGAGGTGAAAGGTGAGAGAATGGTAAAGAGCAGGTCTTCCAACTGAGCCCCTTTTATGTCCACCGTCTGCACAAGCACTTCCTCGGGCGAGAGCGTCACTTCCTGGTCATAGTATTTCTGGCCGTTCTTATGACAAAGCACAATCTCCACGATCTTCTTCGATGTGGCCAGCACCTTGAACTCCACTTGTCCCTCGGCCTTCTCTTCGATGTTCATCACAAAGTCTTTCGAGGCCTGCTTCACGATGCCTATTTCACGATAGGGCATGAAGTACTGCACGAATTGTTTCTCCTCGTAAGGCATCAGCCACGCGAAGTCGGGCTGGTTTTCTGTGTAGACGCCTGCCATCAGTTCGATGTAGGGACGGAAGATGCTCTTCTCCTGCTCCCCCGAGGGAGATAGCCTATAGTCGGAGACCTCGCCTTTGTAGCCCCCCTCGGGGGGCGTCAGGGGAGCTTCATCCGTCAGGTTGCGGTCCCATGCACGTCCAAAGTCTCCATTACCCCAAGTCCATTGCTTCTTGCCGGGTGAGAAATGGTGCGAGGCCACATGCAGCATGCCGCCTTTCGTGTCGTTCTCATAACCACCCTCGAAGTTGTATTTGGAATTGACAGCCATATAGGATGTGGGAACGAAGATGTTCTTGTAGTTCGAGATGTCCACACCAGCCGAATAGTCCATCTTGTAATAGGTGCCAGTGGCGATGGGGAACGACGATACAGCACGCTTGCCATGGTCGAAGACGGCATTCACATCGGGTGGAAAGACACTCTGATACTCATCGTTCACCTCGACGGCAGGATTTGCCCACCAAAGGAAGGTCTGCGGCAGCGGTGTGCGGTTGCTCACACGTCCTTGTATCTCAAGATAGGCACAACCGGGTCGGAGTGTGAAACCTGCCATGCCCTTCTGATGGAACATCTTTTCCATCTCGTTCACCCATACCGTTACCGAGCCGTCGTCATTCTTCTCAATGTAAGTGTCTACGGGCATGAAGGTGGATGGACGATGATGCTGCGGCCAGTTGAACTCAATGCCACCGCTGATCCACGGACCGACCAGACCAACCAACGCAGGCTTGATGACATGGTTGTAATAGACAAAGTGGCGCTGCTTGATCTTGTCGTAGGCCATTTGCACGCGACCGCCCAGCTCGGGCAGCACCATCACCTTGATATATTCGTTTTCCAGCCAGATGGCCTGATAGTCTTTGTCCACCTTTTCATCGCTGATGGTTTCTATGACCGGATAAGGATAAACCACGCCACTCGACCCCTGATAGACTCGTTTCTCCAGGAACATCGGACTCTTTTCCGCCTTTCCCACCTCATAGGTAGGAATCGTTACTATCTCTCTCCAAGCTTCTACCATAATGCTTTTCCTGTTTTTGCAGTAATCGTTTTTCCTATTTAACCAATTCTTTCTCTAATTGCTCCAGCGACTTCCCCTTCGTCTCAGGCAAACGACCGAGGAAGAACAGGAAGCCAAGCGCGCAGACCAGTGAATAGATCCAGAACGTGCCATAGCTGCCCAGTCCTTTGTTGAGCATGGGGAACGTGTAGGTCAGTGTTGACGAACCCACCCACAGCGCAAAGGTGCAGGTTGCAACAGCCACGGCACGCACACGGTTGGGAAACAGTTCGCTGATGAGCACCCATGTGCAGGGACCAAGGGTCATGGCGTAGCAGGCGATGGCAGCCACAACGAGAATAATCATGAAGAAGCCGGTGATGTGCATGTAATAGCAGCAGCCTAAAGTGGCATAAATCAGGCAGAGCCCACCTGCTCCGATGAGCATCAGCCGGCGACGTCCCAGTTTGTCGACGGTGAAAATGGCAATCAGTGTGAACAGCACATTGGCTATGCCTGTGATGACGATGTTGAACAACACATCGCCCACCGAGTAGCCTGCCGACTGGAATATTTCCTGAGCGTAGTTGAAGATGACGTTCGTGCCGCACCACTGCTGAAACACGGCTATCACCAGTCCCAGCAACAGCACTTTCTGGAACGGTTTTGAGAACAGTGTCGACAGTCCGCCCTGTTCCTTTGCATCGGCATTGGCGTTAGCTATGGCTTGCAGTTCCTGTTCAGCATAAGCCTGTCCACCAATACGCTCCAACGTCCGACGGGCGGCAGCGAACTGGCTTTCCCCCTCGGGCCTCCGGGCTAAACCTTTTTCACTTCTCATGGCTTGCCAGCGCGGACTCTCGGGAATGAAGAACGCCAGCACCAGAAAGACACCGGCAGGAAAAGCAACAGCCCAGAACATCCATCGCCAGGCCATCTGCCCGTTCCACGATGCGACAATGTCAGCCGGTGCGAACTCCGCCGGTATTGGGTCGGCAATCAGCCAGTTGGCTATTTGCGCGGCCAGGATGCCTATCACGATGGTCATCTGATTCAACGAGACCAGCCTACCGCGAATGTCCGATGGCGCCACCTCGGCAATATACATAGGCGAGAGTCCCGAAGCAATGCCGATGCCGATGCCACCGAAGAAACGTGCAACAAGGAAAGCGCCAAATGTGCTGAAGGCTCCGGTCATGATGGCCGATACAAGAAAGACCAACGCCGAGACGATGAGGAGTTTCTTGCGGCCAATTCTATCAGCCAGCCAACCGCAGGTGCAGGCACCAATCATGCACCCGACGAGCGCTATCGACATGGCCAGTCCTTGGTCGGTTACAGACTCAGAAATGCCAAAAAAGAGTTCATAGAACGGTTTGGCACCGCCTATCACTACCCAGTCGTAGCCAAAGAGCAAGCCGCCCATGGCCGAGACAAGGCAGATGAAATAAACAAATCGTTTGTTGTAGTTATGCATAAAGGCTTATGTTTTGGATGAAAGATGAAGGATGAAAGATGAAGGAAGAAAGATGAAGGATGAAAGATGATGGATGAAAGAATGAAAGATGAATGTTGGGTGCTGTTTTGCGGCAGCAAATTCTTCACTCTTCACTTTTCACTCTTCACTTTTCATTCTTCACTTCCATTCTGCCCTGTCATTTCTTCCAGGCATTCACGACCTCACCGATATACATGGAGTGTACACCGGCGGGGAAGTTGGCATACATGTTCTTTGGCACATCACTCTTGAAATGCTGGGGGTCAAAAGGTGCAGCATACATAATCCTGCATTCAATCACCATTGCGGCCTCTGTGTAATAAGGAGTTCCGTTGGCCGTATAGGCGGTGTGCAGTCCCAGTGCGGCAGCCTTGTCGCCATCACGTCCGCTTTTCGTTCCCATGTATCTGAGCACCTGACTGTCCTTAACGTCGAAGGCCATGACGGTGAAGTATTCTGCCTTGTCCATGAATTCCTTCGTATAGCGTTTCTCTGCCACATATACGGTCAGGGCCGTTCGTCCCCAGAGCGTACCGATGCCGCCCCAGCCAATGGTCATGGCATTGCTCTTGTCCCTGTTGCCAGCCGCAAGGAGCTCCGCATCGTGGAACCATTGAAACCCATTCTCTGTGAAATCTTCTCTCACGTCGAACTTCTTGAACCCGTTGTCTTCCTGCGCCAGCACAGGAATGGCTGCCATCATCCAGATGGCGACGACAGCGGAAATGTATCTTGTCTTTTTCATAAACATTGGTTTGAAAGGATGGGCAAAGAAATGCGCAATACCGGGACTTACAGCCCTGCTTCCAACAGTTGGTCGAAGATGCTCTGCATGCCGCTTATTGAGGGATGGCCGTTCTGCTTCTCGATGTCGTGGAGCTCAACGAGTTTCACGTTGTAGTGCTTGCAGACTTCACGCATCGACTCGTTGACGGGCTCTTTCAGTTCTGAGTTCAAGATGAAACAGATGTCGGCCTCAGAATAGCGCTTCTTGAGCATGTCTATCAGACAGGCCAGTGCAGGGCGTAGGCTCATGCAGTCATCTTTCGTCCAGTCCGAATACTGATAATCGCCAATAGGAGAGCCGGCCCAGTCGTCGTTGGTGCCGCCGAAGACGAAGATGACATCCGGATGGCCAAGACTGTCCACACGTGAAATGAAGTTGTTGCGCGATGCGTTCATCCCTCCATAGCCAGTGCCACAGATAGTCGTTCCGCCCCATGAGTCGTTCTTCTCCAACGCATACCCTTTGGCATTGATGTAGAGGCTCCACCAGGTCTGTTCTACCTTCGTGACATCGTTTCGGTCGTTGGGATAGAACGTTGCGTAGTTGGAAGGGATGACGCCAATGAAAGTGGAGTAGGAGTCACCAAGGATAGACACTCGCTTTGTCTGCGCTGATGCACAGGCAACCGTAGCCGCCATCAGCAAAACTAAAAACATCTTTTTCTTCATGTTGTTGATAATAAATGAGTCAGATAATTCAGTTCTTTTTCTTCACGATTGTTGTCCTCCTTCATTTAATGTGGCAAAAGTACACCTTTTCCGTGAAACCTCCAAAGAAATACGAGATAATTAACAACAATTAGAGACAGCCTCACCCCAAAAAGAGCCTCACCCCCAGCCTCACCCCCGACGAGCCTCACCCCCGACCCCTCTCCGAGTGGAGAGGGGAGTAGTTACTCTTGACGTTATGTTCGCGTCTAGAATGTATATACTCCCCTCTCCACTCGTTTTTTTTATCAAATAACGCAAAGTCCCGACCAGTTTTAATACTTTGCAAAGCGTATTTGAGTCTCGCAAATGCTCCGCTCAAGGTGTCGCAGAGAACTCCACAACGGATGAAAGATGAGGGGTAATGATGAAGGATGAAGGGAGTCTTCATGTACAATCGCGTAGCGCTGCAGGCGCAGGATTACCAATCTTGGCTCATCAGATTGTCAGTTTCGGAAAGCAGAACCGCCAGTCTTTGTAAACGAATCCATTGGATTCGTCCAACAATTCCATTGATTTCGTTCAACGATTCCAATGGATTTGTCGAACGATTCCAATGGATTGGCTGCGAAAGACTGGCGGTTTTCTTTTCCAAGAACACCGTTTGGCTGATTCTATTTCGGCGGTTGCTGTTCGTGAAAACGGAAAGATGCTACGCCTTTAGTGTCCATCCGTTGTCGCCGTGATAGATCATCTGGCGAGTCATTCCGCCGTCGATGCAGATGTTTTCGCCTGTGATGAAGCCAGCCTTGTCGGAACAAAGGAACAGCACCATGTTGGCAATGTCCATGGGATTGCCCACCCTACCTGCCGGCTGCTGGATGGCATCGGGGCCGTCGTACACGGTGTAGGCGGTGTCAATCCAACCAGGTGAGATGCTGTTGACGCGCGCTTTGCCCGCCAAGCTGATCGCAAGGGCATGGGTCAGGGCGGCAATGCCACCTTTTGCCGCCGTGTAGCTCTCCGTCTGCGGCTGGCTCATGCGGTCGCGCGATGATGAGATGTTGACGATGGCAGCTCCTTCGGCCAGGTGCGGCGCAAAGAGCTTGCTGAGATAGAACGGAGCCGTTACACCTACACTCATGGCGTACTGGAACTCCTCGTAGGTGCAGTCGTCGATGCCCTTCATCAGCGGCAGGGCGTTGTTGATGAGAAAGTCTACGTGGCCGTATTTGGTGATGACCTCTGCGGCAAACCGCTCCAGCACTTGCTTGTCGGCGATGTCACCCACGAAGTGTGTTCCCGCTTGCTTGTCGATTATGCAGACATTCGCTCCTGCTTTCTTGAACTCTTCGGCAATGCAGCGCCCTATGCCCTGGGCACCGCCTGTAATGACTGCCGTCTTATTCTTGAAATCCATTATCGAAAATGTTCGCTATATTGGTGTATGTTTGTTGATTGAGTTCTTTTCCTCTTTCTGCAGATGTAGTACAATGCCATAATGGTTGACCCCAGCATAGCCCATGCCATATCTTTCTGAGCATCCCACAGGTCACCTTGCTGTCCGTTGTAGCCGTCTGCCTGCTCTGGCGTCATCACGATTGTCAGAAGCCATTCAAACAGTTCGTAAACCATGCTGCCCGTCTGCACAAACAGCCAGGCCATGAAGACTGGGCCCACCCCCGGCCCTCGCTGCTTGGGGAGGTACTGCCTGAAGAGTCTTTGGCACAGCCAGAGCAGATAGGGAAACAAGAAAAGGCCAAAGGAGAGATGCACGAACCGGTCGTAGTGGTTGCGTGGGTCTTGGAAGAAATCGGCCCCGACAATCCCTGCGGAAACGCACCACTCCTTGTATGGAACATAGGAGTAGATGTAGCGTGCGCCAATGGCATGGAGCATGGTGAAGATGACCAGCCCGGCAAATGCGGCCATTGGCATCCGGTTCTTTGCCACATCGTAGAGAAGCGGTATGAGTAGGAGGACTGTTCCCGCATGTTGCAGAAATTGCTCATGCGGGTAAACGGGACTGATGCACGTGATGACAATAAATGCAATCAGTGCCACGAAAAGTAGTAATTTGGATCTGCTCATTCTATCGTGATTCCAATTTGTCTTTTCAAAACACTGGTCTTTGCTTCTTCATAAGCATTCGTCATGATTTCTGGCACAAAGTTAGTGAATTATCTTCATAATTCAATCAAAATGATTATTTTTGCACAAATAAATGACATGTCGGATGCAGGAACGGTAGATTCTGCAGTTGACACAGAATGAATCTGCAGGATCCCATCCTTCGTTTTCTCTGCATTTGCAAACATAGTGTAATTTAAGTTCTGCAAGTTCTGCCTGTCCCTTGGAGTTTGGGAGTTTGGGAGTTTAGGAGTTTGGACAATAGTGTATTTGCGGTGTCCACGTTACCGCTCGACCTCTGGTCGCTTTGCTTGCAAAGAACTATCGTCCAAACTCCAGCGGCAGAAAGCCGCGGAAACTCCCAAACTCCTAAACTCCTCAAACATGCGGAACTTGAATTGATTTAAGTTTCGCATTCGCTAAACCTCTTGCGAAAGTTGATTACTTGACTTGAGGGCGTCATTCACGCAGCCTGCTTGAAGCAGTCGTCGTCTTGCCTCGTCGTAGTCCAGGCCGAGATACTCCTGAAGCATGCGTGTGCCACGGTCTATCAGCTTGGTGTTCGTCAATTGCATGTTTACCATGCGGTTGTCACGCACGCGGCCCATTCGAATCATCAGTGAGGTGGAAATCATGTTTAACACCATCTTCTGCGCAGTACCGCTCTTCATGCGACTCGACCCGGTTACGAACTCAGGTCCGACGATGGTTTCTATCGGAAAGTCGGAAACAGCGGCCAGAGGAGTATCGGGATTGCTGGTGATGCATCCCGTCAGCAGACTGTTCCTGTGGGCTTGGCTAACGGCACCGACAACATAGGGTGTCGTTCCAGAGGCGGCAATGCCCACCACTGTGTCGTCTGCGGTAGGATGATATGCCAATAGATCACGCCATCCCTGACTGGCATCATCTTCCGCCTTCTCGACAGCATGGCGCAAGGCCTTGTCGCCCCCAGCGATGATGCCTACGACCCATGAGTCGGGCACACCGAACGTTGGTGGCAGTTCGCTGGCATCGAGGACCCCCAGACGTCCACTGGTTCCTGCACCGACATAGAAGAGTCTGCCACCTCGTTTCATCCTCGGCTCAATGGCTTCTACCAAAGCCTCAATCTGCGGTATGGCACGCTTAACGGCCTCGGCCACGCCACAGTCTTCCTCGTTGATGTGCTTTAGCAGCTCCGCTACCGACATCTTTTCCAGATGTCCGAAACGGGATTCTTGTTCTGTAATCTTCTGGTTCATCCTACGCATTGTTTATAAGTTAACGTCCCCATGCCCGCCTTGTCTGGAGAAAGACACTGAGCAGTATAAGACCGATGCCGATATAGAACGAGAAATTGATCTCTCGTCCTTCTCCGAAAATGAGGAAAGCCAGGATGATGGTGTAGCATGGTTCCAGGTTATAGGTCAGGTTGACGGTGAAGGCCGATAGCCGCTTGAGCGCCTGAATCTGCAAGAGGTACATTCCGACAGTGCAGAACAAGGCATGACAAAGCATGAACCACAGGTTCGTTCCGTCTGGAACAACGACGACAGGTTGCTGACTGGGGAAGAACATCAGGTAGACGGGAATGATGGCGGAGACCATCACGAGCCCTCCCGACATCTGGTACATCAGCACCGTGCGACTGCGCACCCCCACGCTGGCTTTCTTGTTGCAGATGGCGTAGAGGGCGCAAACGGCCGATGACACCACTCCAATCGCGATGCCATGGCGGTAGCGGGCATCAAGCGAGAAGATGCACAGCACTCCCAAGACGGTAATCAGTGAAAAGAGAATCTCAGCCCATGATATGCGCCGCTTGTAGATAAGAGGTTCGAAGAGAGCAGTGAAGAACCCGATGAGTGAAAAGCAAATGACGCCGATGGAGACATTAGAGGCCTTGATGCTGCCATAGAACAGTATCCAGTGGAAGCCCAGCAAGGCACCACAGCCACATAGCTGGAAGAACTTCCGCCATCCGATTCTCGGCAGTCCCGTGAACACAAGCAGGATAAGACTGGTGAACAGCATGCGATACCACACGATGTCCACTTCATTCAGTGTAATGAGTCTCCCAAACAGACCGGTGAAGCCCGCCAACATCACACTAAGGTGCAACTGGATGAATCCTTTTCTTGTCTCGCTCATGACAAACGGCATTGTTTATCTGGTTGCAAAAATAACACAATCGGCAGAAGTATCCGGCTTTTCGTGGTTAATTAATTCTAAATGGCAGAAGAAAGAATGCTTTGTGGAATGTTCGCTGAAAAAAGATAATTGTCTTTTCCTTTTGCTCGCTAATTCGTACATCTAAATAACGTGTGGGCGGATACGCTGATCCGCCCCTACATCTCGTAAAAGAAAAGAAAAACAAGCTTTTCTTTTGCTCTTTGCTCGCTTATTCGTACCTTTGGCGCGATTTTTTGTTGAAAAAGATGAAACACTTCATACGACTGAGCCGCTGGCTGGCAGCAAATGCCTCGCTGTTTATCATCGTCATAGCGGTGGTAATATTTTTTGTGCCCCATCTTTTTGTGTGGGTTCGCGGCACTACGCAAACGGTAATTCTCGGCATCATCATGCTTACGATGGGACTGACGCTTACAACGGATGACTTTCGCATCCTTGCCCACCGCCCATTGGATATCCTGATAGGCGCTTGCGCACAGTTCTTCATCATGCCGTGCGTGGCTTATCTGCTGGTGCATGTCTTCAGGCTTGAACCTGCTTTGGCCTTGGGCATCCTGCTCGTTGGCTGTTGCCCAGGCGGTGTGTCGAGCAATATCATGTCTTATCTGTGCCATGGCGATGTGGCATTCAGCGTTGGCATGACGTGCGCCTCCACCTTACTGGCTCCAGTCATGACTCCGTTGCTTATGCAACTTACCGCTGGTGAGATTATCGCGATAGATGCCATCGGCATGTTCCTGAATATACTTATTGTGACGATTATCCCTGTAGGAATCGGCTGCTTCCTTAACTATACCTATTCAAAAAGCGAGCATTTCCCCACCATCCAGTCGTTGATGCCTGGATTGAGCGTCATCTGTCTGGCATGTATTGTGGGCGGAGTGATTTCCACCGTCCACGACGATTTGGTGGCTCGTGGACTGATGTTGTTCCTTTGGACGTTTGCCGTTGTCTTCTGCCACAACACATTAGGTTATGTCCTTGGCTATTCCGCAGGTCGGCTCTTTGGCTTTACAAAGGCCAAGAAGCGCACCATCTCGATAGAGGTGGGCATGCAGAACGCAGGCCTGGCCACCGTTCTTGCAGGGAACTTCTTCGCCGCCCAGCCGCTTGCGGTGCTCCCTTGCGCCATCTCTTGCGCCTGGCACAGCATCAGCGGCACCATTCTCGCGGGGCTCTTCTTGAAATTTGACAAGAAGAGTCAGTAGAAGTGAAAAGTGATAAGTGAAAAGTGATAAGTGAAAAGTGAAGAGTGAAGAGTTTGCTGCCGCCGTTCATTTACCCTACATGAACCCCGGAAGGAAATTCTTCACTCTTCACTTTTCACTCTTCACTTAAATAGAATTGACTGAAAGCCTTCACCGTATAGATGTGGTCGGCCACGCTACCCGTTTCCCTGCAGCTGTGCATGGCGAGGATGGCATTACCCATGTCAACGCCTCTGAGAGGGATTGAAGATGCGAGGATGTTCCCCAATGTACTTCCTCCAGCCACATCGGAATGGTTCACGAAACGCTGGCATGGAACACCCGCCTTGCGACATATCTCAGAGAAGACAGCAGCAGAGACCGCATCGCTGGCATACTTCTGGGCTGCATTGAACTTAATGACCGGACCGCCGCCCAGCACGGGATGGTTCGTCGGATCATACTTCTCGCTGTAGTTGGGATGCCAGGCATGGGCGTTGTCGGCAGAAATCATGAATGCGCGCTCTACCGCCTGATAGAAGCCTTCGAGCGTCTTCAACTCTGTATTGCTCTGTGCCATGACAATACGTTTCAGCATCATCGAGAGGAACGGGCTGCCAGCGCCCTGCTTTGTCTGTGAACCCGTCTCTTCGTTGTCGAAGATGGCAAGGACCTTTGTCGTGTCTGCTTCAGGTGTGCCAAGCAGTGCCTCCAGTCCGGCAAAGCACATGGAGAGGTCGTCCAGACGTCCAGAGGAAATGAACTCGTTGTGAACGCCGAATGTGCATGCTGGCGTTGCGTCGGCCAGATAGAGGTCGAAGTCGAGAATCTCATCCGGCCTGACAGACAGTTCGTTGCAGATGACATTCATCAGCAGATTGCCTAGTTCAAGTTCATTCGTTATGATGCCGAGTATCGGCAGCATGTCTTTCTGCTTGCTCAGCTTCACGCCGTCGTTCACCTGACGGTTGAAATGAATGGCCAGATTGCTGATTTGCAGCAGCGGCCTCTTGACGTGCAGAAGTAGGGTCTTGGGATTCAGCTCGTCGTCACCGCGTACAATCACCCTTCCGGCAATCGTCAGCGGACGGTCGAACCATGTAGACATAATCGGGCCGCCATACACCTCCGTGTTCAGTTTGACGATGCCGCCTTCACACGTCATTTCGGCATTGGGCTTGATGCGGAACGTTGGCGAGTCGCAGTGGGCACAAATCATGCGGAACCCTTCATCGGCAAGGCTCTTGCGCCCAATGTGGAAGGCATAGACCGATGAGTCGTTCTTTGTGACATACAGTTTGTCCCCAGCCTTCACCTCACCGATAGGCTCACGAGGGTCGATACGGCGGTAGCCGGCCTGCTCCAGTTCATTCACAATGTTTCTCACCGCCAGAAAGTTCACTGGCGACGCATTCAGGAAATCCAATAGTCTTTTCATCATATTTGCTCTTTTGCTTGTATCTAAAACATGCCACAAAGATAGTGTTTTTCCCGTGCTTTTTATTGTTTTTGCCGCAAAAGTTGCTAAAAAAAATTATATCTCAGCAAAAAGCGCTTTTCCCTGAGGTAGGAGGCGAGAGAGAAGCCCCTCCCTAGCCGGGGAGAGCAGGGGAGGGGCTTCTCACTTCGTTTGTTACCCCAGTTGATATTCACCTGTGCGTATCGCAGCAATGACCCCGCCGTCAATGAGCAGGTCGGTGCCAGTGATGAAGCGGGCATGTTCTCCTAGCAGGAAGGCTGCTGCATCGGCAATCTCGTCGCTGGTGGCTACACGCTGGGCGGCAGAGGCATCAATCATGCGCTGATAGCCTTCACCGTTGGCGTTGAACTCGTCGTAGGCCAATGGGGTAACGATAATGCCCGGGCTGATGGTGTTGATACGTGCGCGACGCTTGCGCCATGAAGTGGCAGCGGCACGTTGTGCCTGCAGATGGTTCATGCGCTTGGCAATCATATAGGCAAAGCCTGAGTTCTGCATGGCCACCTCTTGAATGAACTTCACATCCTTCAGTCCTTCCGTGGGTGTGTTCACTAGTTGCAGCTCGATGTCGTTGGGGATGGGGTACATATAGGCTGCCTGGCTACTAATAATCAGTCCAGCACCACCTTCAGCCATCACTTCGCCGAAGGCATCTACGGCATAGCCCGTGCCCACCATGTCGAGGTCGACGATATGTTCTGGCTTGGCCTGATTGGGCGATGCGCCAGCCGTGTCGATGAAGTACATCACGGGGCCCAATTCTGTGGCCTTCCGTGCAAAAGCCTCCACGCTTTCCTTCTGTAAGGCGTTCACCTGGAAAGTCTCAACATCGTAGCCAGAACGGCGGAAATCCTCGCCAACGCGTTCCAGCGCCTTCTCGCTGATGTCGCCCAGCAGAATCTTCTTACCGGCACCGATACGGCGCACAATGGCTGTTCCCATACTACCGGCACCCAAGAGTGCCACAACTGCTTTCTGTTCGTTTCTGTCGAAAATCATCATGTTATTTTTCTTTTTAATTCAAGTTTCGCATTCGCTCAACTCCATCAACTTGCGAAAGTTGAGTTTTTAATATTTCACTCTTTGTTCCCTTCGCCTTTAAAGTTCCCCTCGCCCTTTAGAGAGGGGTCGGGGGTGAGGCTTTTTATAAACTTAGCCGGATTACCGCCTACGATGGTGTTCGGAGCCACGTCCTTGGTAACCACGGCACCAGCGGCCACTACGGCATTCTCGCCAATGGTCACGCCAGGCAAGATGATGGCTCCCACGCCAATCCAGGCATTACGTCCGATGTGGACAGGCTTGCAGCGCAGCACCATGCGGTTTGCGAAGTCGTGGTTGTCGGTAACGATGCGCACGTTGGGACCAATCATCACTCCGTCGTCGATGGTGATGCCACCAGCAGCCATACAGGTCAGCGAATGATTCACGAACACGCCCTTGCCAATCTTCATCTGACAGGCAAAGTCAACCTGCAGCGGAGGCATCAGATAGCTCGTCTGGTCGAGATTGCCGCCAAAGAGTTGTTCCTCTAACGGGCGAATCTGCTCAGGCTGCGGAGCCGTCGTATTAATCTTAACCCAACTTTGACCTTGATTCTCTGATTTCTCTGCCGTTACCGCCATTTCAGCTTCCTCGATTACTTTATTGTGTACTACAAACTTTTATTTTTCTCCAGAAAGGCATTTTCTTGT
>JAFWQE010000086.1 GCA_017509155.1 Prevotella sp. | reverse complement strand
CAGCACGCTCCTCGACAAGAGCCCTCAGCAAGTGACGAACATCTGCTCCAGCATCAATGAAAAGCTCTTCGGGAGGAAGGGCACGAAGCAGCTGGACAGCTCGTTGAGGCAGTTGTAGAGGCACGAAAGGGCGTGGCAGGGGCGGCAGCGCAATGAATGTAATATTTTTATAAGTTCCTGTATTCTTGTACTTTACAAGCTTCAGAGTGTAAAAAGTGTAAAATTAAATTTGGCGGCAAAGCGTTTTTTTTATATCTTTGCGCAGATTTAATTACATACACTTGCGTCATGAAGAAACTATCCTTGTTTATCCTTGGAGCGGTATTATCGTTGCAGGCTCACGCGGACGCCACCATGGCCAACGCGCGGGCAATCCTGCACGCTTATGGCATCGCCGCCACGCTCAGTGGCACCTATACCTTATTTATATATATGGGTAACTACGTGTTTGCTGGGCAGATAATCCTATAAAGAATCTTTTACTCAATCATTGGGAGGGAGCACGCTGAGGCATCCCAGCGGCTTCTTCCTTTCTATCTTAGAAAAAACATCTATATGAAAAAGATTTTCCTCATTTGCTGTGCTTTGTTCACTTGCTTGTTGACATATTCTCATGCAGAGAACATATTAGAAACTGAAGGACAGGAAACATCTGTTCCCGATGTTGAAACTATGTCTTTCTTATCAGGCATTGATATTTTGGATTCAAATATGTGGGATATAGAACCGAAAGGTATATATGCCATAACGCTGAAATTGGGAGAAAACATTTATTCTATGATTCAACTTTCGCAAGTTGATGGAGTTCAGGAGTTACAGGAGTTCTCTGCAAGCAGAGCGACCAAAGGTCGAGCGACAGGAGTTCAGACAATACTTCCAACCCCTGTAAACTGACGCTAAGAGAGCCTTCAGCACTATCGTCTGTAACTCCTGTAACTCCTGAACTCCTGAACTCCAAGAAGTTGAGCGAATGCGAAACTTGAATTCTATGATAATAAAACTCTGAAAATTTGGATAATAATAGAAATAGTATTAACTTTGCAAATAAATATACAATCATGAAACAAAAGCCATTAATTATGAAAAAAAGAGTCATTTTGATGGGTGTAGCGCTGCTTACAGCCCTTTCGCTTTCGGCGCAGCCGCAGCTGGGAGCATGGAACAGCCTTGCCGTGAAGGCTGACGTGACAGGCATAGACCACGACGCAAACTATGTCTACGTGAGCACGGCCGACGATGGGGTCGTGCAGATTGACAAGCTTACGGGCGAGCAGCAGTGCTTGAACCGTAGCAACGGGAAGTCACACGTGAGCAATCTGAGCAGTATCAGGGTGCACGGCGGTGACATCTGGCTGATGGGGCAGGAAGGTGGCATTGGCTGCTGGCACGACGGACAGCTGAGCGTCTATGACGACTGCTTTTTCACTGGCCAGTACATGAAAGGTATTGCTTTCGACGGTGACAACGTATGGGTGGCCGACAAGTATCTCTACCGAATGAAGAATGGAACGGTGGAGAGCACCTTTGTGGTTCACAGTGATCTCGACAGCTATGTGGAGGACCTGGCCATCGACCAGAGCGGCACCGTGTGGGCTGGCGGCTTTGATGCCGGTGGCGAATACTTCCTGAACAAGGTGGAGGATGGCAACCTTGAGACCGTTGTCTTCCCATACGGAAGCATCCATGCCATTAAGGTCGGTGCCGACAAAGTCCTTTGGATGGCATCGGAAGGGGGACTCGTCAGATACGAGAACGGTGAGTTCCAGGTGTTGAACAACAGCAATTCCAACCTGCCCAGAAAGGCGGTGAAGGCACTGGCCATTACGCAAGACGGCGACGTGTGGACAGCCGTTGACGACTGTCTGTGCCACTATGAAGGAGACGGCACGTTCACCATCTACAAAGACACGCGTCTGCAATATGTGAAGTGCATCGACACCGACGGCGACGAGCTCTTCGTGGGCACCACAAATGGTCTCTATCGGTTTAAGAATGGCAGCTTTGAGCCCGTCAGCCTGCAGGGCGCCCTGTCAGAAAGTCTTGGCAGCGACATCTACTTCAACCCCGCTGCCGAGGCAGTAGCCAAAGGCTTGGTGTGGATAGCTACAAACAAGGGCATTACAGCCTATGACATGGACAAAGGAACAGCAGAGGCGCTGCCTGTGAATGGCGAGACGAAGTGGATGAGGACAGACTGCGAGGGACATGTGTGGATAGGGCAGAATGTAGGTTCCGCCGGCATGAAGGTGAAGCGTCTGGATGAGAATGGCGGTACGCTGACAGAAGTGAAGGCATTCCCGTCGCAGGTCAATGCTGTCTACGACATGGAGATAGCCAGCGACCTCACGCTCTGGGCAGCTACTAACAACGGTGTCTATCATTACACTGGTACACAATGGAAGCAGGAAAGCGGCATCAATGCACCGGGCAACCGCTCGATGGGGCAGATAGAGATTGACGAGAACGGCAATGTATGGGCCGGCTCGAATGACCGAGGAGGCCTGTTCAGGCGCAGTGAAGGCGTATGGACATACTACAGCCTTGATGCCAACAGCGTCTACAACACCATCGTCGGCATGAAGGCCGCTGCAGACGGCTTCTTGTGGATTAGCTGTGGAGAGTACCAGAAGAGCAAGCTGGTGAAGTTTGACGGAAGCACGATGACCAAGATAGACGGTGGTCTCTTCAAGCAGATAGAAGTGGACGCAGACGGCAACGTGTGGGGCGTGTCGAAGTCGGGCTATGGTGCCATCTCAGTGTACGACGGCAACGGCTGGACGAAGATAGACACCTCGAACAGTGGCATCAGCTCCAACAGCGTCAGTGGCATCAAACTCGACTACAGCAATGGCTGCGTATGGGTGTTCCATGGTATGTACAACCAGCGCACCGTCTCAGTCGTTGAAGTAGACTGGCAGAACGCGCCTCATGGCTCTGTCGTCAATCCCGACGACAATAGCAATACCGCCGTCAAGGCTATAGAGACGACCACCGATGCCAAGACCGTCTATGCAGTAGACGGAAAAATGCGCAGCAGCATCGCCAACGGTGTGAACATCGTGAAGATGGCTAACGGCGAGGTGCGGAAGGTGATGAGAGGCAAGAAGTAAGAGAGAAGCCCCAAGCCCCGTGGTGGGATGTGGTTAGTGGAGAAGCCCCCAAGCCCTAGGTGGCTTGGGGGCTTCTCTTCTTACCAACCTCTCCCCTTCGTTTAGAGTTCTTCACTCTTTTTAGAAAGATTCTTCATTCATCATTCTTCGTTTTTCATTCTTTTTCTTACCTTTGCGGACAAAATGAGAAGATCATGAACAAACAGAATGGTAATGGAAACGTTGTGTTTCCTCAAATGAAGCTCGATGAGCTGGAAAAGAACCGTGGCTATTCAACAACGATGAAGGCGGCCTGGAAAGCATTCTTCAACAATTTCAAGACCATCTTCAAACACTTGTGGCCCTATGCTGTAGGCATGTCGCTGGTGGCTGCCATGTATGTGCTGCTCGCACTGAGGGCAACGACTGCCGACACGTCCGTAACCGACGTGATAGGCATGGTGGCGTCATATCTCCTGCTTCTTCTTGTGGCAATCGTCATGGCAGGACGCACCTATATGCTGGTCAACGAAAAACCATTCGTATGGAACATCTTCCGCGCCGCTAAGCTAGTGGTCGCCGAACTTGTGGTGGTGCTGATTCTGTCGGTTGTTATTGTTGGCGTTATCTTCCTGTCGGTGCCTGCTACGGGTTCGGTGCCCGAAGTGCCGCAGGATGCCATGCAGGCAGAGCAGATGCGGATGGTGATGGTGAAGACCTTTGCCATGGTTTCTCTCGTCGTGGTCGTTCTGTTACTTCTGCTATTGCCCTATACCTATGCCGTGGCGAAATACGTGGTGGACACGAAAAGCAAGCTGATGCAGCTGGTGTGGAAAGGCTATAAGACAGGGCTGCGCCATTGGGGGTATATCTTCCTGACACTGCTGCTGACCACCATCTGCCTCTTTTTCGTGATGCTCATCATCGGTCTTCCGCTCAGTGTGCTCGACATGGCCGTGAGGGTAAACGACATCGGCGTGATGAACGGCGACCCGAGCGGAATGCCTGGGTCGATCGGTGTGCTGACCTTCTTTACGGCTGCCGTTACGTTCTTCTGCTATTCGTTCCTGTCGGTGTTCTCGTTGTTCGTCATGTATTATATATATGGTAGCATAGAAAGGCGAGTGAAGGAGAGGGAGGCAGCACTGGGCGCAGACAAGGCTCAGGCCTATGGAAGTATGTTGTCGATGAATGAAAAAGCATAAAACAAGAATATGGAGCTCATGAAACAGCAGAGACTATTGTTTATTGACCGTGACGGAACCCTGATAGAGGAACCAGCCGACGAGCAGATTGACGATTTCAGCAAACTGAAGTTCGTCAAGGGCGTCTTCCGCAACCTTTCCTTCATTCGTCAGAAACTCGATTTCCGCTTCGTGATGGTAAGCAACCAGGACGGCCTCGGGACATCGTCGTTTCCTGAGGATACCTTCTGGCCCGTGCACAACTTCATCCTGCAGACACTTGAAGGCGAGGGGATTACCTTCGACGACTTCAAGATAGACCGTCACTTCCCCGAGGACAACCATCCCGACCGGAAACCCGGCACGGGAATGCTGAAGGAGTATATGGACAGCGACCGCTATAACCTGGCCAACAGCTATGTCATCGGTGACCGTGAGACCGACCGCCAGCTGGCGAAGAACCTTGGCTGCAAGGCGCTTATACTGGGGGACGAAGGCATGGACTGGGACAAAATTGCAGAACTGCTCTTTGCCGGTGAGCGCAAGGCAACGGTGAGACGCACCACACGCGAGACAGATATCGACGTGCGCCTGAACCTTGACGGTACGGGAAAGTGCGACATACAGACGGGGCTTGGCTTCTTCGACCACATGCTCGAACAGATAGGAAAGCACGGCATGATAGACCTCTATATCCATACGAACGGCGATCTGAATGTGGACGAGCACCATACCATCGAAGACACCGCATTGGCACTGGGCGAGTGTCTGCTCAAGGCGCTGGGCGACAAGCGCGGCATTGAGCGCTATGGCTACTGTCTGCCGATGGACGATTGTCTCTGTCAGGTAGCCCTCGACTTTGGTGGACGGCCCTGGCTGGTGTGGGATGCTGAGTTCCATCGCGAGCATGTTGGCGACATGCCCACCGAAATGTTTCTCCATTTCTTCAAAAGCCTTTCCGACGCAGCACGCATGAACCTCAACATCAAAGCCGAGGGACAGAACGAGCACCACAAGATAGAAGGCATCTTCAAAGCGTTGGCCCGCTCACTGCGTATGGCCGTACGTCGCGACATCTATCACTACGAACTGCCCAGTACGAAAGGAACACTATGAAGAAACTGCTCCTGATGCTCCTGCTGATGCCCACCATAGTGGCGGCTCAGCGAAACGAGGTGTTCAGCTCCCACATACGTTCGTTGTGGGTGGTAGCTGGAGACCGGTGGCAGGAACTGCCTGTCATACGTCTCAATGGCGACGAACACATCACGGTGAGCTTCGACGATATGACCCATGAATATCGAAGATACACCTATCGTGTGGAGCATTGCGAGGCAGACTGGACGACATCGGAAGACTTGCTGACCAGCGACTTCGTGGAAGGGTTTGCAGAGGGAAACACCATCGACGACGTGGAGGAATCGCTCAACACCACCCATCTCTATACTCATTACAAGGTAAGGCTGCCCAACCGCCAATGTCGGTTGCGGATGAGCGGAAACTACCGTTTGACTGTGATAGACGAAGACAATGGGGAAGAGCCTGTGTTGCAAGTGTGCTTCATGGTGCTGGAGCCGCTGATGGGCGTGTCGATGGAAGTGACGGCCAACACCGATCAGGACATTCACAACCGTCAGCAGCAGGTGAGCATGAAAGTTAACTATGGAGGGCAGCGCGTGGTGGTGCCCGAACAGCAAATCAAGACTGTTGTCATGCAAAACGACCGCTGGGATAATGCCCGCGTGAATTCAAAGGCACAATACCTCACTGGCGACGGCATGGAATGGCAGCATAATGCCGACTTCATCTTCATGGCAGGCAATGAGTATCGTAAGTTTGAGATACTCGACGTGACGCATCCCACAATGGGAATCGATGTCATCAACTGGGACGGAGAGAACTATCACGCTTTTCCCTTTGAATGCGAGCCGCGCAGGAACTATGTCTACGATGAAGATGCCAATGGGGCATTCTACATCAGGAACAGCGAAAACATAGAGAACGACCGCCTGTCGGAATATGTGTATGTACACTATGTGCTGCACTGTGACACGCCACCGCGAGGCGATGTCTACCTGAATGGACGGTGGACAAACGACAGGTTCCTGCCGGAATACAAGATGGAATACAATGCGGAAAACAGGTGCTATGAGGCAACGGTATTACAAAAGCAGGGCTATTATAACTATCAGTTCCTGTTGATGCGTCCCGACGGCACACTCGTCACCATGCCTACAGAAGGCGACTTCTACCAGACCGAAAACAGATATACAGCGCTTGTCTACTATCGTGGACAAGGAGAACGCACCGACAGACTTGTGGGCTATCAGTCGGTGTGTACGAGATAGCGTGTCGGCTATGGCAAGGTGAACCTGATGTATGAGCGGTCGTCGAAGCTTTTATTGCCAGTCATCAGACCTTTTGTGGCCCTGAAGTCGTGGATGCACAAAGGGTCTTTTCGTAACAGTTCTACCAACAGGTCTTCTGTCTCAGCCAGCGTGGACCTGAGAAAAGGATAGCCGTCGGACGCCATGACAATCTCCGTGGCATCGTGGCAATCTATCACCTTAACGAGATGTTGGGGAATCGGAAAACCGTCGATGACGGCGAAGTCCCTGTTCTGATGTCTGCATGACTCGATGATGGCGGGGATGATGATGTCGCGCCCATCGTCGTGCTGCTGAAACTGCTCCACCGTTTTACCTTCGCTTAGAGCCTTTTTGATGAAAGCGGCACGTCGACGGGCGTTGTGTTCTTCCGCAGGCTTGGGATTGGAAAAGGTCTCGCCGTTTGGAGTGATGAGACATTGACAGTCGCCAATAAGCCACACCTGTCGGTAATGTCGGCTGAACACGGCAGCACTGGCGGTGAGCCGTGTCTCGGGGTGTGACAAAAGCGTTTCGTTGGAAATGCCGTTTCTTTGGTATATCTCTTTGAAACGGTTCATTAAAAGAACACAAAGTTCAGATAATGAGGTTGTTGCGGAGGTGTTCTCAACAACTTCTTTCACCATGAGCATGGCATAGCGGCCATTGCTCATGCCCTGTTGAATCTGAAACGGGCTCTTGCTTGTGCTGCCATCGACAACAGCAATGAAGTCAGCCGTTGCGATGATTCCGTCTTCGTTTGTCTCTTGGCTGTGCTTGCCGATGCTCTGCTGTTCGACGATGTTCATGGCTATTGGGTGACGGGTGATGGGTGTTGGTGTATAGCTGACCGATGAGGTCGGGCCTGCCAATGCGTCTTAGCTCCCTTTCAATGGCAGGACGGTCTTGGGGCTTGTACCAGAAGAAGAACTGTCGCTGGGCGAGTTTTTCCTTGGGCGTCTTTGCCGAGTAGACAGGTTGCAGTGTGTATGGCTCATAGCCCGTGTACCATGTCTCGGTGGCAATGGTCATGGGCGTGGGTGTGAAGTCCTGTACCTGTTCCAGCTGGAAGTCGAGACGTTTGGTGATGACGGCCAGTTCTGCCATGTCCTCTTCGCGGCATCCAGGGTGGCTGCTGATGAAGTAGGGGATAATCTGCTGCTTCAGGTTTTCCTCCTTGTTGATTCTGTCGAAGATGCGCTTGAACTGCTCAAACTGTGCAAAAGGTGGCTTTCGCATCAGGTTGAGAACGGTGGAGGAAGTGTGTTCTGGTGCCACTTTCAGTCGGCCGCTCACGTGATTGCAAATCAGTTCGCTTGTATAGATTCGTGCCGCCTCATTCACCTTTTCGTCCTTGCTGCGATGGAGGAGCAGGTCGTAGCGCACACCACTGCCAATGAAGCTCTTCTTCATGCCTGGCAGACTGTCGACGGCATGATAGATGTCGAGTAGGGGAGTGTGGTCGGTATTGAGGTTGGGGCAGATGGCAGGATGGATGCAGGAAGGTCGCTTGCACTTCTCGCAAGCCAGCTTGTTGCGTCCGTGCATGGCATACATGTTGGCAGAAGGGCCCCCGAGGTCAGACAGGTAGCCTTTGAAGTTGGGCATCCTCATGACTTGCCTCACCTCCTTGAGAATGCTCTCCTTCGAACGGCTGACGATAAATTTCCCCTGATGGGCAGAGATGGTGCAGAAAGCGCAGCCGCCAAAACATCCCCTGTGGATGTTCACAGAAAACTTGATCATCTCGTAGGCAGGAATGCGCTTGTTCTTGTATTTGGGATGCGGAAGGCGGGTGTATGGCAGGTCAAAAGAAGCATCAAGCTCTTCGGTTGTCATGGGCGGATAGGGAGGGTTGACAACAGCATACCGTCCATCAACCTTTTGTATGAGCCGCTGCGCATGAATCTTGTTCGATTCTTCTTCGATGTGCCTGATGTTCTCTGCCTGGGCCCGTTTGTCTTTCAGGCATTCTTCGTGGCTGTGGAGTACGATGTCGTCTGCCTGAATGCCACCGGGAATCTCTGACAGCGTGGACAGGTAAACCGTCTGGGGTAGGTCATGAAGCGCCTTGACGGGCTTTCCCTCGCTTAGCTCCTGTGCAATTCTCAGAATCGTCTTCTCCCCCATGCCATAGCTGATGAGGTCGGCATGGCTGTCACACAGGATGCACTTGCACAACTTGTCCTGCCAGTAGTCGTAGTGAGTGAGTCGTCGCAAGGAAGCCTCGATGCCGCCCAGCACAATGGGGACATCGGGATAAAGCTGACGGAGAATGGTGCTATAGACGATGGTTGGATACTCCGGCCGGCAGTCGTGTCGGCCGTCAGGACTGTAGGCGTCTTCAGATCGCAGACGCCTGTTGGCGGTGTATTTGTTCACCATGGAGTCCATGCAACCGGGAGAGATCCCGAAGAATAGCCTGGGTCGTCCCAGTTTTTTGAAGTCCCTGAAGTCTCCATGCCAGTCGGGTTGTGGCACGATGGCCACACGATAGCCGTTGGCTTCGAGCACTCTTCCGATGACAGCTGCTCCGAAAGAAGGGTGGTCTACATAGGCATCGCCTGAGAAAAGGATGACATCCAGTTCATCCCATCCTCTCAGCTCCACCTCCTTTTTCGTGGTGGGCAGGAAATCCGTAAGGCGATACTCCATGTGGATCTATTGTTTTTCTTGCGTCTCTTCCTTAGTCGTTGTCTTCCATTCATCAAAGGCCTTCTGGAGGTTCTGCAGCCCAAGTGCCTTCATGTTCGGATGGTAGACCACATCCAGACAAAGGTTCATCAGCTCGCGATCGACCTCTGCCTGTGATTCCAGAATGGAACGGCAGTGCAGGCGGAGTTTTTCCAGAACGTCCTCATCGATGATGCCCGTACTGTCTGTAAGGTTCTGAAGAAGTCCATACTTCTCCAATGTCTGCATGTGAATGTCGTCAACGTCAATCGAACGTGTTCCCGACGTGTTTGCTTGAATTTTGTATGTCATGGTCTTATGATAGAAAAACTTAATCTTGTTCCACTAAGAAGCTTACGATGGCTTTCATGATAGCAAATCGTTTCCTGTAGGAAGTGATACATTCGAACGGGAACCCCATGGTAAACGTGCGGTAGTCATTGCCGCTGTAGGCGACGCCTGCCGATGTTCCGCCAGCGTAAAGAAGTGCTGTGTATGCCGGTGCAGAAGGCAGAAGGATGTCTGTTGAAGTAGCAGCATAGTGCTCCTCGTTCAGTTGGTTGTAGTATTCGAAACTGGTGCCCATTCCGTTAATGGTGGCATTGGGCGTATTCCTGATGAAGCCTCCGCTTCTCACTTTCAGCACGTTGCTGAGGAAGACAGAGTCTGCTGCCGATGTCATGTCGCTGCCAATATAGGCACCGCTTACCAGCATGGAGCCACCGGAGTGTGCGTAGTCTGTCAGTTTCTCCTGCATCTTTTTTGAAAAAGCCTGGTAGCTTTCTGCCTTATTGCCGTCTTTTTTCTCCAGACCCAGTATGAGGTCTACCAGATGGTATTTCTTGATGTCTACTTGTCCGTTCTCAATGGCATGTGAGCAGCAGCTCGAGATGTTATACTTCAGCAGTCCTTTCATGGCCTCGGTATGCGTGTACGCATAGTTGAAGTCGTTTCCGGCAATAAATTTACCCACCCATTCGTCTGAGCCATAGCCAAGGCCGCCAGGACCTTCTATTCCTATTTTCTTCTTGTCGAAACAAGTCTGCCTGCCACTCATGCCGGCGGTCTTTCCCCAGTTCACACCCGGGTCGATGTCATAGTCGAAACCTTGTTCTGTAGGGGTCTCTCTGACGGCAGGCGCCGACACACGGTGGAAACCGTTGACAATGAGGATGGCACGTGTGGCTCCGGCATTGTGAAGCGCCGAGACGGTTTCCGACGGGAAACTCTCGCCACCCTTGTTAACCGCCGCTACCTTGAAGCTATAGATGACACCAGGCTCGAGTTTCATCTTAAAATGGTTGTTCTTCACGACTGTTCCGTTGTCGAACGAGCCAATGCCCGTCTTTTTATATACGATGTAAGATGTGGGCTTCGCCGTCTTTTCCTGTTCGTCGGTAGTGGCATCCCATTTCAACGAGATTTCGTCAATCGATGTAAACTCACAGCGTATGTCCTTTGGGGGTAGGGGAGCCACTGTGTAGTGTTTGCCGTGGGCCTCGTTCATGAACTTCAGAATGGTCTTGTAAATGCTTCTCGCCATGGTAAAGCGGAACCCGGGATCCTGCGCCAGTATCATGTCGGGGAAACTCTGGTGCGACAGTGTCTCCAGTATTGCTGACGGCACTTCCGGGCATCGTGTCTCGGCATAGTTCCTGTCCCACAATTCGCGAATCACCCAGCTTCCGTATTTCGCACTCAGGTCAGCGTTCAGACCGTCCAAGAGTGAGCGGGCAAATATTTTCGACGCATTCCTGCCAATGCCACTATCATACATGCCATTGTTGTGGTCGGTGGTGCAGATGGACAGGGTTCCGTAAACCGACTTGTAGTCTTTATGGAAGCCGGCATCGCTATGTACGGCCAGCGACAGCTCGATGGGAACTTTCTTTCCTGTGCTGTCAGGCAGATAGCACGAGCCTCCCGACAGCCAGTTGCTCATGTATGACCGTGTGTAGATGTCGTCCCTGTAGTCGTCTGTTCCTGCCTTGAAACTGTAGACGCTGTAGGGCGCCCCCGCCCACTGAGCATAATAACGGGCACCTTCCAGACATCTGGGCAGTCCGCTTGTCTTTCCTCCGCGCACCACGTTGCCCATTCCACCGCCGAACCTGACGGCATCGGCCGTGACATAGCCTTTCTGGTTGCTCACATTGCTCAGCACCACGCGGTTGTACTGGTTGCAGCCCTTGTCAAAGTCGAATGTTCCCAGATAAACCCATGTGCCACCACCCATCTGCTGGTTGACATGAAACACAGTGGTCTGTCCTTGGTGGTAGACGGTGTATTCGGCATTCGTCACGCTTTTATCGATGGTTGGATAGCTCACGTATACGGCATAGCTGCCGTTCTCGGGTATGTTGGGCTGATAGACGATCTCGCTTCCGAACATCTTGGTCGTCTTCGCCTTTCGGGTCGTACCTGCCTCAAACGGATTCTCATCATCCTGATACACTTGCTGTTTCCACGAGAATCCCGCCACCTCCGCGTCCTGCCATCTGTTCGACGTATTCTTCTCCACATAGTTGGGTGCGCCTTGGTCGTCGTTGTCCACAATCACCTCGTTTCTTTGCCAGTCGCGTTCGCGTGGGATGAACACGTTGGCACCAGCCTTTTCGAGCATTGGAACGAGGAAAGGCACCACGATGGTCTGGGTGAACAGGTCTTCTGTCGTGCCAAACAGGTAGGGACGTTGCCATTTCCATGCCTGCTTTGTCTGATCGTAGTAGATGCCGTGGCTGGGCCATACGGTGATATGCCTGTTCTGTAGTCCTTGTGTAATCTCGACGGGGTTTGAAACGTTTTTCACCCACGGGTCGCCGTCGTAGTCGTTGTTGCCCCACAGATAGGGCGACGGTTCGTCTTTCTTTCCTTTGGGCGTTGGTGTCGGCATCTCTGTAATGGCTGGTGTCGGCTTTTCCACCACGGGCGGTGCATCAACGCTTGTTGCCGGCCGCGTCGTTTCGGGGCCAGCAACAAACCTTTCTCTCAGTCCACATGAGGAAACCAACAGGATGAGGAATATGGCGAAAATGTTTTTTCGTGTCATCGTGTTTTCTCTGTAACTATGCAAACGTCTTCTCCTTTTCTCTGTGTCTGTGTTCATATAAGTTGAATGCGCTCATTTACCTAAACATTGCCGATAGAGAATTTCTCGGGATGCTTTCCCTTGAAGTCCTTGAAATACAGCTTGATGTCTCGCATGTCCTTCTCCACGTCGCCTGTTGGAACGAAGCTACGTGTACACTGGATGAGCTTTCTCTCATAGTCGATGCCATAGAGCAGGATGGGAATGCCAGCCTTCATGGCGATGAAGTAGAATCCTTTTTTCCAGTCTGGGTTTTCCGAACGCGTTCCCTCAGGAGTGATGCAAAGCTGAAAGTGTTCCGCTTTCATAGCCGTTTCAGCCAGATTGTCAGTCAGGCTCGTGTGCTTCGACCGCCAGACGGGAATGCCACCCATTCTGCGGAACATTGTACCGAGTGGTCCTTTGAACCATTCCTTCTTCATCATGAAGTTGATGTGGTATCCTTCTGCCCTCATATACACCTGACCAAGCATGAAGTCCCAGTTGCTCGTGTGCGGAGCCAGACAGATAATGCATTTACTGGGGTGGTTGACAGTCACATCTTTCTTCCACCCCAGACACTGGTATAGAAGCCATTGGCAAAACCTTCTCATCATGTAGATTCCTTTAAATTAGTACCACTTCGTCCTCATTCCTTACTCCCTTCCCTCAGTGAGGAATGGATCTTTCCTGCGATCAGTCCAGATTGCATATCTGGTCCACGATTTCATCCACTTGCTTGTTGAAGTTCATGATCAGGTCGTGGAAATACTCCTTCGGCTTCATGCCGGGTTCAGGATGCGAGATTCTCTTCACATAGTCCTCCTGTGTTTGCAATATGCAGGCTAGAAGCGCATTGACATTTGCCTCGTTCGGCTTGCCGCTGTAAAGAGAGGCCGCAACACATTCGGCAAACAAATCACTGCAAATGTAGTTGATCGTCCTCTTCAAATCCTTTTTGTTAGTCATATCGTTCCTCTTTTAATATGTTTGATTGTTCATTCGGTATTGCAAATATAGCAATTTTTTGTGAATTCCGATACAAATAATCAAAAAAAACGCTCAAAAAAAACTATTTTGCCCCGTTTTCTTTCCCCGATTCGTGGAAAAACAGTATTTTTGCATCATTATTGCCAACGACATTGTTCAATTTACATTTATAAAAAACACCATTTATGAAAAAAAGTGCATTGCAGCAGGCGCGTGCTGCCTATCAGCCCAAGCTCCCCAAGGCTCTTCAGGGGGCAGTTAAGGTAAAAGAAGGTGCTCCCACACAGAGCGTAGACAATCAGGAAGAAATCAAGGCGCTCTTCCCCAACACTTATGGAATGCCTCTCATCGAGTTCGAGGAAACAGACGAGCCCAACAACGCAAAGTTCAATGTGGGTGTTATTCTCAGTGGCGGACAGGCTCCTGGTGGACACAACGTCATCACTGGTCTCTTCGACACCATCAAGAAAATCAACCCCGAGAACCGTCTCTATGGCTTCATTCTTGGCCCTGGCGGACTCGTGGACCACAACTACAAGGAAATAACAGCAGATTTTATTGACGAATATCGCAATACTGGCGGCTTCGACATGATTGGCTCTGGCCGCACCAAACTCGAAAAGGTTGAGCAGTTTGAGAAAGGTCTCGAAATCATCCGTGAACTCGATATCAAGGCCATCGTCATCATCGGTGGTGACGACTCTAACACCAATGCCTGTGTACTGGCTGAGTACTATGCTGCCAAGAACTACGGCGTGCAGGTCATCGGTTGTCCCAAGACCATCGACGGCGACCTAAAGAACGACCAGATAGAGACTTCTTTCGGCTTTGATACTGCCTGCAAGACCTATTCTGAACTCATCGGTAACATCGAGCGCGACTGCAACTCTGCACGCAAATACTGGCACTTCATCAAGGTGATGGGCCGCTCGGCTTCTCACATCGCTCTGGAGTGTGCCCTGCAGACCCAGCCCAACATCTGCCTCATCTCTGAGGAAGTGGAGCAAAAGAACATGTCGCTCGACGATGTTGTTGAATACATTGCCGAGGCTGTGGCCAAGCGTGCTGCCGATGGCAACTACTTCGGTACTGTCATCATCCCCGAGGGCGTTATCGAGTTCATCCCGGCTATCAAGAAGCTCATCGCTCAGCTCAACGATGTGCTCGCATTGCCCGAGGCCAAAGACCTGGGACGCTCAGAGCTCATCGACTTCGCCAAGAGCCATCTCTCGGAGGAGAACCTTGCCGTGTTCAATTCTCTGCCTACCGACGTTGCCCGTCAGCTCGCACTCGACCGCGACCCGCATGGAAACGTACAGGTGTCACTCATCGAGACAGAGAAACTGCTCTCCACCATGGTAGCCGTGAAGATTGAGAAGTGGAAGAAAGAAGGCAAATATCAGGGCAAGTTCGCCACGCAGCATCATTTCTTCGGCTACGAAGGCCGTTGCGCTGCTCCGTCTAACTTCGACGCAGACTATTGCTATGCACTGGGTACAAGTGCCGCTCAGCTCATTGCCAATGGCAAGACCGGCTACATGGCCATCGTGAAGAACACCACAGCACCAGCAGACCAATGGAAGGCTGGCGGTGTGCCCATCACCATGATGATGAACATGGAGCGTCGCAATGGCGAGATGAAGCCTGTCATCCGCAAGGCACTCGTAGAGCTCGACGGCGCACCCTTCAAGGCATTTGCCGCACAGCGCGAGGAGTGGGCACGTGAGACAGCCTTCGTCTATCCTGGTCCTATCCAGTACTGGGGACCGACGGAAGTCTGCGACCAACCCACTATGACGCTGGCTCTCGAGCAGGCTAAGTAAGTGATTTTGTTGTACGAGGTGCTTCGAGGTGCGAGGTACGAAGGTGAGAGTTACGAGAAAAGCGTTTACGCCTATGTCTCTCTCCATGAGTATCCTCGCACCTCGTACTCCGTACCTCGCATTATGAAATAGCAACTCTTTCATCTGCACCCCCGCCTGTTAGGTAACCCCTCCCATGTGGAGTGCAGGTTCCATCTACCACTTGAAATCCTCTCCTTCTGCCCGTCAGGCACTCCCCTCCTTTGGAGGGGCAGGGGGGAGGTTCCCACACACTGTTCTCTCTATGGCCCACGAAACGAAAAATCGCCTCGAGCATAAGGGACGTCTTAACATTCCCTTCATGCGTTCTTATCCTAAATGGATGAGATGGACAGGTGTGCTTCTGCTGGTCGGGCTTTACATCTGGGTTTTCTACTATTTCTTCGTCGGTCCCTTCGGATTCCGCTGGCGTGCCCTCTATGGCGACGCCAAATACCCTGAAGGCTATGAGATTCGCGGCATCGACATCAGTCACTACCAGCACGACATTGACTGGGAACAGCTGCAGAGTGCCATGATTGAGAAGTGTCCCATTCGTTTCATCATGATCAAGGCCACGGAGGGTTCTTCTCGTCTCGACCCCATGTTTCGCGACAATTTCAAGCACGCAGAGGAATACGGCTTCATCCGTGGCGCCTACCATTTCTGGAGCAATAAATCGAGTGCTCGTGATCAGGCTGCCTTCTTCCTTAAGCACGTACATCTGCAGGATGGCGATTTGCCACCCGTTCTCGATGTAGAGCACAAACCCGACGATATGTCTGTGGAAGATTTCCAGCGTGAAATACTCACATGGCTTCACATTGTTGAGGACAAATACCACGTGAAGCCTATCATCTACACCTATTATAAATTTAAGATGGCCTATCTCGGCACACCTGTCTTCGACGACTATCCCTATTGGATAGCCCACTATTACGTCGACAAGATTGAGTACCGAGGACAATGGAAGTTCTGGCAGCACACCGATGCTGGCCGTCTGCCAGGCATCAAGGGCTATGTAGACTTCAACCTCTATAACGGCAGCTATTACGACCTAAAGCAGCTTTGTATTGGTTCAAAGGAATAACGTAACTGAAAACTGAGAGTTGAAAACTGATAGCTTTATGCAAGGTCGTGATTCGTAAAAAACAAAACCGACGGACGATAGGGCTTTGCGCGCTTCGTCCGTCGGGTTTTATTGGGCGATTAAAAATCAATCAGATGCCGTGGGCTCGGAGTTCCTGGTCCATTTCCTGTTGCAGCTCGCGCGCCTTGTTGCCTGCTATTTCGGCAAAGTGGTCGTCACTCGAAGCGTAGATGATGCCACGCGAGGAATTGACTAACAGACCGCAGTCGGCATTCATGCCGTATTGGCATACTTCATGTAGCGAGCCTCCCTGAGCGCCTACGCCAGGCACGAGTAGGAAATGGTCGGGAGCAATGCGGCGGATATCCTCGAACATACGGCCTTGTGTGGCTCCAACCACATACATCATGTTGTCGGGTGTGCCCCACTGTTGACTGGTGAGGATGACGCGCTCGAAGAGACGCTGTCCGTCGGCATCGGCCATGAACTGGAAGTCGTGGCTACCCTTATTGCTGGTGAGTGCCAGCAGAACGACCCACTTATCGGGGTATTCAAGGAAGGGCGTAACGGAGTCTTCGCCCATGTAGGGGGCCACGGTGAGCGCGTCGAGGTCATATTCCTCGAAAAATGTGCGGGCATACATCTTGGACGTGTTGCCGATGTCGCCGCGTTTGGCGTCGGCAATGATGAAGTGATGCGGGTGCTTCTCCTTGATGTAGTCGGTGGTCTTCTGGAATGCCTGCATCCCCTTGATGCCGTATGCCTCGTAGAAAGCAAGGTTGGGCTTGTAGGCCACGCAATAGGGGGCTGTGGCATCGATGATGGCTTTGTTGAACTCGAAGATCGGGTCGTAGAGGTCGAACACGCACGATGGCATCTTCTTCGGGTCGGAGTCAAGGCCTACGCAGAGGAAACTGCGTTTTTGCCTGATTTGCTGGATAAGTTGTTCTCTGTTCATAGTTGTGATTCTTTCATTCGTTCTGCGTTTTCGGCAACGATGAGTGCGTCGATCATGGGCTGGATGTTGCCTCCGAGGAATCCCTGAAGGTCATGCGTGGTGAAACCGATGCGATGGTCGGTGACGCGACCTTGCGGGAAGTTGTATGTGCGAATCTTGGCACTGCGGTCGCCCGTAGACACAAGACTCTTGCGTCGGCTGGCGATGTCGTCGACATATTTCTGGTGCTCTTTGTCGTAGATAAAGGTGTACAGACGCGACAGGGCCCGCTCCTTGTTCTTGGGCTGGTCGCGAGTCTCCGTACACTCGATGAGTATCTCCTCGGTCTCGCCGGTGTTGGGGTTCTTCCACATGTAGCGCAGACGGACGCCCGATTCTACCTTGTTCACGTTCTGGCCGCCTGCGCCGCTGCTTCGGAACGTGTCCCACTTGATCTCACCCTCGTTGATGTTCACCTCAAACTTGTCGGCCTCAGGCAACACGGCCACGGTGGCTGCCGATGTCTGCATGCGACCGTTCGATTCGGTGACGGGCACGCGCTGGACGCGGTGTACGCCCGACTCATATTTGAGCGTGCCATAGACGTCGGCACCGCTGACGGCGAAGTCTATTTCCTTGTAGCCTCCCACAGCTCCCTCGCTGAAGTCGGTGACGGAGAGCTGCCAGCCTTTTGACTCGCAGTAGTTCTTGTACATCTTGAACAGGTCGCCGGCAAAGAGACAAGCCTCGTCGCCGCCTGTGCCTGCGCGGATTTCCATCTGTACGTTCTTGGCGTCCTCCGGGTCTTTGGGAATGAGGGCAATCTTGATTTCCTCCTCGAGCTGTGGCTGCAGCTCTTCGTTGATGGACAGCTCTTCGCGTGCCATCTCCTTCATCTCGGGGTCGTCCTCGTTGGCAAGGATGTCCTTGGCCTCCTTGATGCTGTTCAGACAGGCGATGTAGCGCTTGCGGGCATCCATGATGTCGCCGAGGTCCTTGTATTCCTTGGTGAGTTTGACGAAACGTTTCTGGTCGGCGATGACGCTTGGGTCGGTAATCAGGGTCGACACCTCCTCAAAGCGGGCCTCCAGACCGTCGAGCTTTTGTAGTATGCTGTTTTCTGCCATTATTGATAGTATTTGGAATCTCCCCAGAACCCTCCAAAGGAGGACGCTGCCTGACGGGCGGAAAGGGGGGATTCTGTATGAATTTTATTTGTTGTCTGTATATTTGCCTGTGCCGTTGCATCTGACACAGTCGTATCGGCCATCGGGTGTCTTGCCAGCACCTTTGCATGCCGGACACTTGCCTTCTTTCTTCAGCTGCTCGGCCTGCCGCTGGTTTTCCGCTCTCTGTCGCTTGGACATCTTGGAACTGGGCTTGGCGTGGTTGATGGCCTGCGATATGTCGTATTCAGCCTCAGAGCTGAGTAAGTCGCTCATGATGGACCCGCATGACATACAGAAGAAGGACAGCAGCATGATGGCCACTGCTTTTCTTGTTCCTGTGGTCATGATGGATAGTTGAAAGTGCCGAACTCAGACTCGATGGTGAGACTCTTGGCTCCTTCTTCGATGTGGCCAACCACCTGTGCATCGATGTTGAACGACTTGCTGATGGTGATAACCTGCTCAGCCACCTCGGGGCGTACGTAGATTTCCATGCGATGTCCCATGTTGAACACCTGGTACATCTCCTTCCAGTCGGTCTGCGAGCAATCGTGGATGGCACGGAAGAGCGGTGGCACGGGGAACATGTTGTCCTTAATCACCCGGCAGTTGTCGTTGACAAAGTGGAGCACCTTGGTCTGTGCGCCGCCTGTGCAGTGCACCATGCCGTGGATTTCGGGGCGCAGTTCGTCGAGCAGTCTCTTGATGACCGGTGCGTAGGTGCGGGTGGGGGAGAGGACAAGCTGTGCGGCGTTGAGCGTTGTGCCATCGACAGCATCTGTTAGTTTGTACTTGCCACTGTAGACCAGTTCGTCGGGGACGGCGTGGTCGAAACTCTCTGGGTATTTCTCTGCCAGATATTTGGCAAAGACATCGTGACGGGCTGAGGTGAGCCCGTTGCTTCCCATGCCGCCGTTGTATTGCTTCTCGTAGGTGGCCTGACCAGTAGACGAGAGTCCCACGATGACGTCGCCTGGACGGATGTTGGCATTGTCGATGACATCTGCACGCTTCATGCGGCAAGTCACGGTGCTGTCAACGATAATGGTGCGCACAAGGTCACCCACATCGGCGGTCTCGCCGCCTGTTGGCCAGATGCCGATGCCCATGTCGCGGAGCTCAGCCAGCAGGTCGTCGGTGCCGTTGATGATGGCCGAGATGACCTCGCCAGGAATGAGCATCTTGTTGCGTCCGATGGTGGAACTGACCAGGATGTTGTCAACAGCTCCCACGCAGAGCAGGTCGTCGGTGTTCATGACGATGGCATCTTGAGCAATTCCCTTCCACACGCTGAGGTCGCCGGTTTCTTTCCAGTACATGTAGGCCAGGCTCGACTTGGTGCCGGCACCGTCGGCATGCATGATGTTGCAATAGTCGGGATCTCCACCGAGCACGTCGGGAATTATTTTGCAGAAAGCCTGCGGAAAGATTCCCTTGTCGATGTTCTTGATGGCATTGTGAACGTCTTCCTTGGCAGCACTCACGCCGCGCATCATATATCTGTTGTCCATTTCTTGTTTATTATATATAATAATGTGTATTTATGATAGTCTGTAATTCTCCTCCACCCAATCCTTCATCCTTCATCCTTCATCCATCATCCTTCATCCATCATCCTTCATCCTTCATCCTTCATCAATTCTCCTACCAGCTCGTGGTAGCCCCGCCGCCGCCAAAACTGCCACCGCCGTAGCTGCCTCCGCTCGACGAGGAATCGCTGCTCGAGTCGTAGGAATCGTCAGAATCGTCAGAATCGTTGGAGTTGTCAGAACTTCTGGACTTTTTCGACGAATGGGAAGGCTTGTTGAGCTCGGTGTCGAGGAAGGGATTGGTCATGGGCTTTTCGTACACATGAGTATACAGTGACGACCAGCCTAACCGTTTGCGCATGGAGTAGGAGCAGCCAAGCCATCCGAGGAGTACCAGAAGGTAGTGGAAGAAACTGTTACCGGCAGGCTTCGAGTTGTCTTCTTCAATATCGAGGAAGGCCATCACTGGTTTTTCTTTCTTCTGGAAGAAGCTCAGGATGGCTTTTGTGACGTATATCATGGCAGAGTCGGGCATGTCTTTCTTCATGGCGGGCACGAAGAATTCTTGTTGCATGTTGCTGCACTCTTTGTCGGTGAGTTCAGCCTCAAGACTTCTGCCTGTGTGTATGCGGAACAGTTTGTCGCGATAGGCCAGCACCAGCACCAGTCCACGGTCTTGGCGTCCTACGCCCACCGTGTTGCCGAGTTCTTGGGCGAAGCTTTCCACGTTGTTGTCTTTCACGTGGTTGACCACGACGACAGCTGCCTCAATGTCGAGCGTCGCATCGAGCACATGATACATGGAGTCGAGCTGTTCTACGGTGTGCTTGTCAAGAACGCTGTCGGGGTTTGACACATAGCACATGCTGTCGATGAGGTGGACGATGGGAACGTCCTTCACGGCCCATGCCTTGGTGTCGGTTTCTTCGTAGAGTTGCTCGGCCAACAGGGTTTCGCGGTGGTCGCTGCCCAGGAAGAACAAGAAGGCTGCGATGGTGGCCACAGGCAGCAGCTTGAAGTATCCAGCCCATGAATTCTTTATTGGAGGCACATTCTTGGCGGCTTCCTGTGCTTTTTCCTTATAGCTGTCTGTCAGCTTGGTGTATTCCGATGAATAGGCGAAGTCCAGCTGGCTGCGTCCGTTCTTTTCTTCCTGTTTGCTTATTTCTTTTGACTGATATTTCTGCTTGAGCGTGTTCGTTTCTGTCTTGTGCTGTTCAACGAGTCCGTTCAACTGCGCCTTCAGTTCGTCGTAGGCATCGTCTATTTGTTTCTGCTTGTCGGTAAGGTATTGCTTTCTTTCTTTGTCGGGTGTGGAAAGAGTGATGGCGGTAATAAAGGCAAAAGCACAAAGCAACAGCCAGAAGATGGCAGTCGACATGTCTGTGGAGCCAAGGAAACGCCCTAACGGCCAGGCTACCACCAAGAGGATGATGGCAATGAGGGTCTTGGAAATGGGCTTGCTGCTGCCCGTGTCTTTCTTTTTCGTCATATTTTTAATAAGGTGTGAATAGCAGATAAATACTTGTGTGCTTTCGTCTGTCTGATGTGAAGATGTGCATGGCCCCACCTTGTGAGTTGGGCCATGCACATGTGGGATAGGTCAGAACGAAACCTTCGGCGCATTCTGGGCACCGGCATCGGCCTCGAACTTGTTCTTGCGCTCAAATCCGAAGAAGCCAGAGAGCAGAGAGTTCGGGAACTTGCGAATATAGGTGTTGTAGCTCTGTACAACTTCATTATAGGTGTTGCGAGCCTCATTGATGCGGTTCTCGGTTCCTTCGAGTTGCACCTGCAAGTCCTTGAAGTTCTCGTTGGCTTTCAGTTCGGGATAGTTCTCCTGAACAGCAATCAGACGACCCAGAGCCTGTGACAGCTCACCCTGAGCGGCCTGGAACTCCTTCAGCTTCTCGGGAGTGACGTTCGACGGGTCTACGGTAATCTGCGTGGCTTTGGCACGGGCTTCAACCACACCCTTGAACGTTTCTTCCTCGTGCTTGGCATAGCCCTTGACCACCTCCACGAGATTAGGGATGAGGTCGGCACGACGCTGATAGGCGGACTGCACGTTGGCGAAGGCTGTAGTGGCCTTTTCTTCTTCCTTTACCATGCCATTGTAGGCGCTGATTCCCCAAAGAACGAGAACGGCCAGAACGGCAATAATTCCAAATAATTGTCCTTTTTTCATAATGAATTGTTTTTTGGTTTATAATGTGAGAATATCAATGCAATGGAATGGCCGTTGTCTTACCAGCCGCCTCCTGCGCCGCCGCCTCCGAAGCTTCCGCCTCCGAAGCCGCCACCTCCGCCTCCGAAGCCTCCCCACGAAGAGGAGCCCCATGAGCTGGAGCCTCCGCCTGCGCGAGAGCGGCCATAGCCGGAGTAGCCCGAACTGGTGTCGAACGATACCCAATCGTAGATGGTGTTCATGACATAGAACAGCAACAGCCATCCGCCTAAGAGCACCAAGGTGATGAAATCAATGGATGAGAAGTCGCCCTCTTGATAGCCTTCTACCACTTCTGGGTCGTCGAGCATTCGTTTTTCCTTGGCCAGCACGTATGTGGCCTCGATGAGTGTCTTCATGCCGTCGTCGGGGTTGTTTACCTTCATGAACGGAACCAGATAGTTTCTGGCCAGACGTCCACACTCTGCATCGGTGAGGTAGGCCTCAAGTCCACGTCCTGGTGCGATAAAGTATTTACGGTCGTCGTAGGCCACCACAATGACCAGGCCGCAGTCGGTTTCCTTATCGCCCACGCCATATTTGTTGCCCACGTCCTGAGCCATGCGGAAGGCGTCGCCGTTTTCTATGTTGTTCACAATAATCACCACCGACTCAATGCCTAACTCTTTGTCGAGCTTTTTCAGCACAACGTTCATGGAATCAACGGTTTGCTGAGTGATGACGCTATCGGGATTCGACACATAGAGGTCGCCATTGTAGAGGTGGGGCATGGGAATGTTGTCGGCATTCCATACGATGTGCGAGGCCTCATCGTCGGCCTCATCGTCCATCATCGTATAGTTGCAGGCGGAAACGATGGCCGACGCTCCTGCCCAGAAAAGGACACCATAGAAGAATTTCTTGAATAGGAACGACGGTTTCTCCTTGTTCAGCTTGTTTCTTTTTCTGGACACGACGTTGGCCTTGGTGTTGGCCTTGTCTATTGCAGACATCTCCTTGTCGATGAATGCCTCGTCTTGTGCGGCAAGCGACGGCTTCTTCAGGTGCATGGCCACATAGTACCAGCTACCAAATGTCACCGCAATCAACATCCACAGCACAATCAGCACCGTCCAATAGGAGGAACTCCCGTCGGTCAACGCATAGATGATCGAAGGCAGGATAACGATGTTGGCGACAATGATAATCGCTATCAGATAAGGCAGACAGCCACTGTTTTTCATCCTTTACTTGTCGTTAATGGGTTACTAATGAGGTGGGCTTACTCTTTTCCGTTCCAGAACTCCCAGCTGGCATAAGCCTGCAGGAGGAGCATTTCCAGTCCGTTCTTCACCGTGGCTCCCTGCTTGCGACCCTTGTACATGAACAGGGTCTCGTCGGGATTGTAGAGAAGGTCGTAGAGAATGTTGTGCTCGTCGAGGGCCTCGTAGGGAAGCCTCGGGCATTCATCGGTATGCGGAAACATGCCCACTGGTGTGCAGTTGACGATGACGTTGTATTCCTTTACCACCTCGGGAGTGATGGTCTCATACTGAATGGTGCCCGGCCGTTCGTAGCGGCTCACGTAGACGGTTTCCAGTCCCAGTACCTTCAATCCGTAGTCGATGGCCTTCGACGCACCGCCCGTGCCCAGTATGAGCGCCTTCTTGTGGTGCTTTTCCAGGAGGGGTTCAATGCTCTTTGTGAAGCCTATCACGTCGCTGTTGAAGCCTTTCAGCTTGAAACCGTTGCCCTTGGACGTCACACGAATGACGTTGACAGCCCCTATCGCCCGCGCTTCTGGGCTCAGCGAGTCGAGGAAACTGATGACCTTCTCCTTGTAGGGAATGGTTACATTCAGTCCGCGCAGTTCGGGATTCGACGCCAGCACTTCTGGCAGGTCGTCGATGTCGGGGATGTCGAAGTTGATGTATTCGGCATCGATTATCTCATTCTGGAATTTCTCGTTGAAGAAACTCTTTGAGAAACTGTGTCCCAAGGGATGTCCTATCAGTCCGTATTTGTCCATATTCTTGTTGTTTATTTCGTTGCGATATACATGGTGCAGATGCCAAAGGTGAGCCTCTTGAAGGTGGCGTGGCTGAATCCGGCTTTCTTCAGGATGTCAACCATTCTCTCGCCCTGCGGAAAGGCCTCGATGGTGGCGATGAGGTATTTGTAGGCACTCTTGTCCTTCGATATCATCCGTCCGTAGAGTGGCAGCAGCGTGTGTGAGTAGACCCAGAACAGCTGTTTCATGGGAAAGCTCACGGGTTGCGACAGCTCCACGATGCTCAGATGTCCGCCGGTCTTCAGCACGCGGCAAATCTCGGCCAGCCCTTTGTCCAGGTCCTGGAAGTTGCGAATGCCGAAAGCAGCGGTCACGGCGTCGAACGTCTCGCTGGCAAACGACATGCTGAGGCAGTTCTCCTTCATGAACGCGACCGTTTGCCTTAGTCCTTCGCGCTCCACCTTCTGGCGCCCAATCTCCATCATTCCTTCCGAGATGTCGGCTCCGATGAGCCTCTCGGGTTTCAGCATCTTGGCGGCAAGGATGGCAAAGTCGCCTGTGCCGGTGGCGATGTCGAGCATCTGCTTTGGTGCGTATGGCTCCAGCTGCCTGATGGCTTTGCGCCTCCATCCTTTGTCAATGTCCCACGAGAGGCGGTGGTTCAGTGTGTCGTAGGTGGGGGCGATGTTGTCGAACATCTGTTCCACCTGCTTCTCTTTCTCCTGGCCGTCCTCGTAGGGCGTTATGTCCTCTTGCCGGTAAGCCATCACTTTCTTGTAGCCAGATACTCCGTCACGTTTTTCTCTATGCGTGCGGCAATGTCGCCGCTTTCGGTGGCTTTGTCAAACTTCTCGCCTGTGATGTGCTCGTAGAGCTCGATGTATCTCTCGCTCACGCTTTCGGCATATTCGTCGGTGATTTCGGGCATCACCTGTCCGGGCTCGTTCATGAAGTCGTGCTCAATGAGCCATTGGCGCACAAACTCCTTGGAGAGCTGACGCTGAGGCTCACCCTTTGCGAGCTTTTCCTCGTAGCCGTCGGCATAGAAGTAGCGGCTTGAGTCGGGTGTGTGTATCTCATCGATGAGGTACACCTTTCCGTCGCGCTTGCCAAACTCATATTTCGTGTCCACAAGAATCAGTCCCTGACGGGCGGCAATCTCCTGTCCGCGGGCGAATATCTTGCGCGTGTAGTCCTCCATCACCTCATAGTCCTCGCGGCTGACAATGCCCTGGGCGATGATTTCCTCTTTCGAGATGTTCATGTCGTGTCCCTCGTCGGCCTTGGTGGTCGGTGTGATGATGGGCTCGGGGAATCGCTCGTTTTCGCGCATGCCGTCGGGCAGCTTCACGCCGCAAAGCTCACGGCATCCGTTCTTATACTCGCGCCAAGCCGAACCGGTGAGGATGCTGCGGATGATCATTTCCACGCGGAAGCCCTCGCATTTCAGGCCCACCGTCACCATGGGGTCGGGCGTGGCCAGTTTCCAGTTGGGGCAGATGTCGGTGGTGGTGTCGAGGAATTTGGCTGCTATCTGGTTGAGCACTTGTCCCTTGAAAGGTATTCCCTTGGGCAGAACAACGTCGAATGCTGAGATGCGGTCGGTGGCCACCATCACCAGCAAGTCGTCGTCAATGTTGTACACGTCACGAACCTTACCGTGATAAACGCTTTTCTGACCTTCAAAACTGAAGTCTGTTCTTGTCAATGCTTTCATTTTCTTTATCTAAACATTTTAGTATTATTCCTTTGTCTCTGTCTCTATACTCCCCTCCCTTTGGGAGGGGTTGGGGGTGGGTTTATCCCTTTGGGATGGGCTGGTGGTGGGTTTGCCTTTATCAAACGCCTCATAGGCATTCACAATCCGCGTCACCAGCTTGTGTCGCACAATGTCTTTCTTGTTGAGTTCCACAAACGAAATGCCCTCAACCCCTTTCAGCACCCTCATGGCTTCATGGAGTCCGCTCTTGGTTTCCCTCGGCAGGTCTATCTGCGTCATGTCTCCTGTCACGATCATTTTCGTGTTCCATCCCATGCGGGTGAGAAACATGCGCAGCTGTGCCGATGTGGTGTTCTGCGCCTCGTCGAGTATCACCACGGCGTCGCTGAGTGTGCGACCGCGCATGAAAGCCAGTGGCGCTATCTGTATGACGTGCTTCTCCATCATGTCCTGCAGCTTCACGGCTGGTATCATGTCTTCGAGCGCATCGTAGAGCGGCTGCAGATAAGGGTCTATCTTGTCTTTCATGTCGCCAGGCAGGAATCCCAGCTTTTCGCCGGCCTCCACAGCCGGACGGCTGAGGATAATCTTCTTTGCCTGCTTCTCCTTGAGCGACCTCACGGCCAGCGCAATGCTCAGATAGGTCTTTCCCGTTCCGGCAGGACCTACGGCGAAGATCATGTCATCCTTGTCGAAGGCGTCAATCAGCTTCTGCTGGTTCTCGCTGCGACTCTTGATGGGGCGGCCGGAAATGCTGTACACCACCACGCCCTTCACGGCGTCGTCCTTGGTTTTCTCACCATTCACGATGGCCAGGATGTCTTCTTCGCTGATGCGGTTGTACTTCAGCACGTGCCGCCTCATGGTTTCCACGTTCTGCTCGAAAAGCCGCATCTGCTCCTCATCGCCCAGCACGCGCAACACGTTGTCACGGCCCATGATGCGCAGTTTCGGATAGAGCGCCTTCAGCATCTGCAAGTGCGAATTGCCCACGCCGTAGAACACCATGGGGTCAATGTCTTCTAAAACAATATGCTTCTCTAACACTGATAGTCTCTGAATTTTTCTGCAAATTTACGAATAATAATTGGAATACGCCTCTTTTCTGCAGATGTTTTTTTCTTTTTGTTTCTCACTTCTTCGCGCGCAAGTTTTTTTTGACGGCAAATAAATGTCGTTTGTTTGGTAAATAAATGACATTTATTTGGCGGAAAAACTGCGTTTATTTGGCGTCATTTTGGCAATTTCCCGGAACAACCCTATTGGTTTTGTTCAACGATTCCATTGATTTCGTTCAACAATCTCAATGGTTTTGTTCAACGAATCCAATGGTTTTGTTTCAGCAATCTGCCGCTTTTGCTCGTTGATTTTGCTGCCTAGCGTGTTCCATTATGGCCTGTTTGTTAGACGCAGACAATGGGAACAGAAGTGGAGACCTCAGTTTTGTAGATGTGGAGATGACCGTGGTTTGCGGTTGTTAAGTGGAAAAAAAGAGCCACCGGCATTGCGCCGATGGCTCCGTCCATCATTTTCCAGTTGTTTTTCTATATGTTTATTGAAGTTTCGGTTGTTCTTGACATTTGGGAGTTTAGGAGTTTGGGAGTTTGGGAGTTTAGACAATAGGTATTTAAACTCTCTTTGCTGAGATTCCGAATTCAGAACTAATGTCCAAACTCCTAAACTCCCAAACTCCTACACTCCTGTATCAACTCCCGAAACTAAAGTGTTTTACTTCACAATGACCTTCTTTCCGTTCTTCACGAAGATTCCACGCTCGGGCTGGCTGACGCGCTGACCCTGCAGGTTGTAGATGGCACCGTCCTCGCTTTCTGTCTGCACGTTCTTGATGGCAGTAGGAGCGGCGGGAATGGGCTTCGTGTCGACGTAGAGGTAGTCCATTTCGAGGTTCGAGTTATACTCTGCGCTCGGGTTCTCTATGACGATGCTGCCTCCTGCGGGGATTTCCACGCCCCAGATGGTCTTCTCGCCAGTTCCTGCACCACCGGCAGCCCAAGCCTCGAAGCCGTTATCCAGAAGAGTCGCACTGCCAGAAGCATCCTTTACATATACATTTACGTTCGCATCAGAGCTTCCAGACTGGTTGCGTCCCCACAGGGTGATGTTGTAAGTGCCCTCGGCAAATGTAGCGGTCTCAACAGTGGTTCCTTTGTAAAGACGTCCGATGGCGCCATTAGAAACGCGCATGGGTACAGTAGAAGTGGTGGTAGCGTATGCGCGAGAAGGTGTCAGGTCTTCAATCTCAGTGAAGTAGACAATCGTCTCGTCCTTGCGGAAGGTCACGTCCACTTCGTTCTCATCTTCAAAGAATGCGCCATACCAGGGTGTGTCGTCGGTGGTAGAGAGCTGGCGAGCCATGTACCAGACATCGTCGATCTGAAGGCCCTTCGAGAAGAAAATGTTCTGGCTTGTGCCCTTCTGCACTTCCACGTCTTTCACAACGGCCAGCAGAGTGCCCTGCTCGTCAACGGCGTTGAACACAGCGTGATACATCTCGGGCTTCAGTTCCAAGTAGAGGTAGTCGAGCTCAAGGTTCGAGTTGTATTCTGTACTTGGGTTCTCAAGCTTGATCTTGCCACCAGCGGGCACAGTCACTTCAATCATCTTTGCCATCGAGTTGCCGCCGTTCCAGTTGTCGAAGCCGTTTTCTACCAATGTCTCCACGTCGCCAGCGTCCACCACGTAGACATTCAGCGTGCCGGCAGAGCTGGCCGACTGGTTGCGGGCATATACATAGAGATAGTAGGTGCCAGCCTCTTCAATAGCATCGGTGCTCACACTAGCACCGGTAGCAAGACGCGGAGCAACGCCACCGCTATAGCGGTTGGGATAGTTTCCTTTGGCAGCCCATGCGCGTGAAGGAGTGAGGTTCTCAACATCGGTATAGTACTTCACGTTGCTGTTTAGGGTGTAATAAACTTCTCCGGGGTCAGTGTCATAATATTCGAAGTTGGCAAGACCATACCAAGGCTCCGCACTGTTCTGGTCGATGAAATACCAGTTGCCATTGCTGTCCTTCACACCTTTGGGATAGTATACGGTGACGGCATCACCTTCGTAACCCTCTGCCGTTCCCACAGCTTCCTGAATCAGGTCACCAGTCTCATCGTCATAAGCGTCTACCTGTGCTTTGAACTTGCCTAATTCCTCGAAATAGAGTGTCACCACGGTAGAGCCATCAGAAGCGATAGTTGCATTCTCGCCATCGATGTGACTCAAATGGTATTTCGCGTCTTCACCATAGAAGTCGGCCTTGTCTGCTTCGGTAATGACTACAGCTGTTCCAACCTGGCCTTCGCGCACTGACGGTGTCTTCAGCTCGTTGTCATCTAAGTCCCAATAGCGGATGGTGTAGTTGGCTAATGAAATGCTCTGTGTGGTTTCTTTAATTTCAATATTGTTCAAGGTCTGGTTGATGTCAACGACTCTTCCTGATTTATAGAAACCCATCACGAAACTAGATATGGTACTTGATGTTGAAGATCCGCTAATCTCTTTTGCAGCACTCGGAAGAGTCACAGTACCAGACACTTTCTTTGTGCCCAGGTCAATTGACGCTTCGATTTTCCAGACGCCTCCACGAACATCTTCTTTAACCTGCGTCAGTGTAGTTTCCACTCCTCCAATAACACAAGAGCCCTTCTGGTCCTGCCCGTAAGCACGAAACTCTACGTCACCTATTTTCAAATAGTTGTAAGAACCGGGTCTACCTGTTGACACTCCGGTGCTCCATGTTAGTTTAATGTCAATTTTGGAGCCAGATTGCACAGTTAAGCTCTTTTTCACCTGATAACCAGAGTTGTTTGCAGATGCTTTAAGGCCATTGTCTATGGCCAAAGTGACATCTGTATTGTCAGAGGTCCAGGTCCATGCCGTCAGGTCATCATCAGACCATGCCGTTCCGTTACCGCGCTCATACAGCGTTGTCTGAGCCCAGCCAATGTTCACGCCAACCGCCAATAATAAGGCAGTAAGCACCATTCTTAATGTAGATTTTTTGTTCATAGGATATTGTTTTAAATGAATAATAATCGTCTTAGTAGATAAAACGTTTTCGGATTTCGCTGCCAAAATTACCGCTTTTCGTTTGATTAAAAATGTAAAATTTGATTTATAAACCTTGTTTTCTTGATTTTTAACGAAAACATCCACGCTTTCCATGGAAAATGCTTACCTTTGCACGGCTGTAAGGGTGGAAGGCTACGGGTAGGCGACCACAGGATGGTAATACAACGCTCGAAACGATCCTCTCACCACTCCCTCCCTGAACAGGGAGGGTCGGGGTGGGTCTTGGAGGGTCGGGGTGGGTTTTGGAGGGAGGGCGTTGAAGCTGAAGAGTATCCTCTTACCACTTACCTCTCACCTCTTACCTCTCACCTCTAAATAAATATAAATAGGTATATAGAGAACCGAAAGATATCGATGCGCAAGATAAAGAAGAATCAGTTTTTGGCTGGCTTTGCCGTGGTGGTGCTCATACTGGGCATCGTCAGGCTGTTGTTTCCTTCCATTGACGACGACCGTCAGCCCAAGGCCAAGGAAACGACAACGCCGGTGGCTGTCGCCGACACCGTGAAGGTGGAGAAAAAGGAACCGCCCGTCAAGAAAGAACCACAGGTGGTGAGTGTTGCCGATAAGCAGGCACCTCAGTTTCTCAGGGCAGACAACACCGCATTGCGCCATACCATTCTGAGCGTCCCCAGCTATAGCGAAGCCTTCCCCGACAGCAACTATGTGCAGATGGCATCGGCCCAGCAGTGGGGCGTGTCGCCCGTGGCCAATCGTAACGATGCCGAGGCAAGGAAGAACGAACTCGTCTACATAGGCGCATCACCCTTTTACCACATCGACCCCATGCGACAGAGCATTCCCTATCTGGTGCCGCGCGCTGCCGTGCTGCTTCACGACATCGGCCGGTGCTTCTACGACAGCCTGCAGCTGAAGGGAGTGCCCATCCATCAGCTCATCGTGACAAGCGTGCTCCGCACACGTGAGGACGTGGAGAAACTCCGCAACTACAACAAGAACGCCACCGAGAACAGCTGCCACCTCTATGGCACGACGTTCGACATAGCCTACAACCGATATGTCACTGTTAAGGCTCCTGGCGAGCAGCGCCGCACGGTGCCCAGTGACACGTTGAAATGGGTGCTTTCTGAGGTTCTCAACGACATGCGGAAGAACGATCGCTGCTACATCAAGTACGAAGTGAAGCAGGGCTGTTTCCACATCACGACACGATGAAAAGGCAATCGGGAAGAGGCTTGCAAGGATAAAAAAATGTTAACACGAAGAATATTCTTCACTTTTCACTCTTCACTCTTCACTTTTTTCCTTACCTTTGCACCCGCATTTGAAAAGCAACCCCTCTGAAAGGACTTGCCGATATGGCTCAGTTGGTAGAGCGACGCATTCGTAATGCGTAGGTCCTGGGTTCGAGTCCCAGTATCGGCTCCATTCGAATAAACACGATTCATTCTTGCGATAATAGCTCAGTTGGTAGAGCATTGGCTTCCCAAGCCGAGGGTCGCGGGTTCGAGTCCCGTTTATCGCTCTTAGCTGAAAAATAAAACGCCCGTTACCTGGTTTGGTAGCGGGCGTTGTTTATAGTTAAGAGTTAAGAATTAAGAGTTGAGAAGTGAGAGGTAAGAGGTGAGAGGTGAGAGGTAAAAGGATACCTCTTAATAGATGAAAAAGTATAGTTTGTTTATTGAACACCAAGACACAGAGATGCAGAGTTCTTGTGTAAAGAAAAAAACTCCGTGCCTCTGAGTCTTTGTGTTCAATTTATAATATCAGTTAGTTTTGATTCGTTGCTTACATGTTTGTTCATGCATATTTGTGTAGCGCCCCAGGCATGCTGAGAAGCTTGCCATACATTATTTGAGGAACAGCCGTTGGTACTCGTCTTCAAAGTTGGGCGTGAATACCCCTTTCCCTATGTTTTTGCCGATTTCATCGGGCGACCAGAACCTTCCGCCCTCCAGTTCGTTCTCACTTGGATGGATGGTTCCGTCGTAGGTGGTGCGGTAGGCGTACACCAGTTCACGCTCGCGGGGGCCTTCGAAAACGTATGTCAGAAGGAACTCAGGCGTATAGTCTTCTATTCCGAGCTCTTCCAACACCTCACGATGCAGAGCTTGTTCCACACTCTCACCGAAGTCCACATGTCCACCACAGGCCGTGTCCCACTTGTCCGGCTGGATGTCTTTCCATGCTGGGCGGTGCTGCAGGAACAGATCACCATCGGAGTTGAACACATGCAGATGAACCACAGGATGGAGAACCTTGGTGCCGTTGTGGGCCTCGCCGCGGGTGATGCTTCCGAGAATGTTCCCCTGTTCATCAACAACGGGGAAGAGTTCCTTTTGGTTGTCTTTCATATCTTTCTGTCTGTTAGTAATACATTATATTTGGAAACCCACCCCTGCCCCTCCCCAAGGGAGGGGTTCTTCAGAGAGGTGAGAAGAAGTGAATACCTCTTCTGTCTCAAAGCCCCCTTGGCCCTCCAAGACCTCCCCGATCCTCCCAGTTCTAGGATGAAGTGCAAGGAGTGAGAGGTAACGCTCTCTGCAACCCCTCCCTTGGGGAGGGGCAGGGGTGGGTTCTACTTATAGCACTCTGAAGAAGCAGTCGTGGAAGGCTTTTTCCTGCACATTGTCGGTATCTCTGAAGAAGCCGAACAGGGCGCTACCGCTTCCGCTCATGGCCGCATAGACAGCTCCCTGACGATAGAGTTCCTCCTTGATTTCACCGATGCGTGGGTATTGCGGGAAGATGCTTTCCTCGAAATCGTTCTTCAGTTCCTCGCGCCAGGTCTCAATGGGCTGTTGCACCACCTGCAGGCAGTTCTTCGGAGGCCGCTGTGGCTTGATGTTGGCAAAAGCCTCTCGTGTGCTGACGGCAATGTCTGGCTTGACAATGACCAGTCGGTAATCATCAAGACGGAGCTCAACAGGACGGAGCTTTTCACCGATGCCCTCGGCATACGACGGACGTGGGTCGATGAAGAAGGCGCAGTCGGCCCCAAGCTGTGCGGCGAAGGTACGCAACTGGTCGTCATCGATGCCCAAGGAGAACATGTCGTTGAGCAGGCGCATGGTGAAGGCACAGTCGGCTGAGCCACCGCCCATTCCTGCCTGTATGGGGACATTCTTGCAAAGGTCTATTCTCACACCAGGTAGCTGATAGTGCTCCGAGAGCAACCGGTATGCCCTGACGACAAGGTTCTTTTCAGCCTCACCCTCTATGGGGGTGCCGCTGATGCTGAGCTGGCATTCTGACGTGGGGAGTTCGGTAATCTCAATGTAGTCGGACAGTTCAACGGGATAGAACACCGTTTCCAGATTATGGTAGCCATCAGGTCTTTTGGAAACGATGTTGAGTCCGAGATTGATCTTCGAGCAAGTCTTTATTTTCATATCTTTCGCTTTTTGCGTGCAAATTTAAGCAAAAAAAGGGAATAATCCGCATCTTTCCCTTCAAAAAGACATTGAAATAAGTCCTCACAAAGAAACTTTTTTGACGACAATGCACCTTATCTCATAAAAAAGTCGTACCTTTGCAATTGGTTCGGGGAGAAATCCGAACAACCATAAAGCATTCGCTATTATTTCGCGTTAAGCCAAGAGCCTCGGAAACTCTAATTGGTATAATAAGCACGATAATAATATGTGAAGGTGGCTGACGTCTGTTGGTGACCTTGATGTCCTCTCCAATATGCGATGCACACGTCTTAGGCGTGATGCATTCTTAGGAGAGGGAATCCGGGGTACCATTCCGAGGCCGCCCCGTGCTTAACGCGATAAGAATAGTATCACGCTTTTCTTGTGCGCGTAAGCGATTGATAGTCAATGCAAATAAGCTTTAACTATCAATCGTTGTCTATGGCAAATACAAACTTAGCAAATGCGAAGACTGCGAAGAACGATGAGTTCTACACGCAGTATCCTGACATACAGAAGGAGATAAACGCCTATCTGGACTATGATCCGGATGTGTTTCGTGGCAAGACGGTGCTGTTGCCTTGCGACGACCCGGAGTGGAGCAACTTCACGAAGTTCTTCGCTCAGAACTTTGAGCTGTTGGGCTTGAAGAAGCTTATTTCTACCAGCTATGCACCTGAAAGCAAGAAATACAAGTTGCCGTATCAGCCGACTCTCTTTGAGACTTCACAGCCATATTTTGATAATGATAAGAGTAAGACGCACGGCAAGATATTCGTGCTTGACCGTGATATGACGGGCGACAATCGCATCAACATCAACGATTTGCAATGGCAGTATCTGGAGGGAGACGGGGATTTCCGTAGTAAGGAAATACGCAGACTCCGCGACGAGGCTGACATCATTGTGACTAATCCTCCGTTCTCGCTGTTCCGTGAATTCGTTGCTTGGTTGATGGAAACGGAAAAACAATTCATCATTATTGGTAGCATGAATGCCATCACATATAAAGAAGTGTTCCCTCTTATAATGACAAACAAAATGTGGTTGGGTAATGGTTTCCAAAATGGCAATGCATACTTCCGTATAGTTAATGAAAGGGATTATGCAGATGGTGTTTATGATGCAGAGACAGGTTTGGTTAAGTTTCGCAATTGTTGTTGGTTTACGAATATTGATCATGGAAGAAGGCATCAGCCACTCCGATTAATGACAATGGCTGAAAATTTCAAGCATAGCAAGCATAAAGATATTCGAGAGCGGAAAGAATACATACATTATGAGAATTATGATGCTATAGAAATACCCTATACAGATGCCATCCCTTCCGATTATAAGGGCGTAATGGGCGTGCCAGCATCATTCCTTGATAAATATTGTCCAGAGCAATATGAAATCTTAGGAATGTGTGAGAATCTTGATTTGTACTCATTAAAAACCAAAGTTTATTCTTCTAAAGAATGTAAAGATGCTTATTTGAAAAAGTTTGGAAAACAAGGCACTTATGACTTAAATGCTAGTGGTGTACTATTAGATAATGGGCAACTAGTGAAAGTTTATCAAAGAATACTAATCCGCAAAAAGCAACAAGCATGAAGACAGAATTGAAAATCTATACCGTTGCAGAGGTTTGCGACGGCTTTGAGTACAACGAACTGGAGGGCAAAGGTCTTTATGGCTTGGCTGGCCAGTTAACCATTCAACCCGAATATCAGCGTAACTATATCTATGCTGACGGCAAAAGGGATGTGGCTGTAATTGATTCTGCGTTGAAAGGTTATCCTCTTGGATTGATTTATTTTAACCGAGTGGACGATGGACGGCTGGAAGTGCTTGACGGTCAGCAGCGTATCACTTCGCTTGGACGTTTTCTGCGGAATAAGTTTGCCGTGAAGATAAACGACTTGGAGCAAATCTTCGACGGACTGAATGAAGGCCTGCAGCAGAAGATTCTGCAAACAAAGTTGCTCGTCTATATCTGCGAAGGTGAGGGCGAGCATGCTGAAGAAGAAATCAAGGATTGGTTTAAGACCATCAATATAGCAGGTATCCCGCTCAATCGTCAGGAGGAACTGAATGCGGTCTTCTCCGGACCATTCGTTACGAAGTGCAAGGAAGAATTCTCAAATTCCGGAAATGCCAACATTCAGCGTTGGGAGAGCTATGTGAAAGGGCCAGCCAACCGGCAGCAGTTCCTGGCTACGGCTTTGGAATGGGTCAGCCGGAACATGGATGCAAAAGACAAAGTGAGTGCCTATATGTCAGCCCATCGCCGTGACGACAACATCAACGAAATACGCACCTACTTCAACACCGTGATAGACTGGGTGGACAGCAAGTTTGACGATGTGTATGACGAGATGCAGGGCTTGAACTGGGGCGAACTCTATGAGCGCTTCCATCATCTTTCCATGAATCATACGGAGTTGTCGGAAAAGGTGCGCGAACTGATGCGCGATGATTTTGTGGGTAACCGCAAAGGGGTGTTTGAGTATGTGCTAGGCGGCTGTAAGGATACCAAGCTCTTGAATGTCCGCTTGTTCGACAAGCCCACGATGAGAAAAGTGTATCAGAAGCAGACCGACAAGGCAAAGGCTGAGGGTGTTAGCAACTGCCCTTACTGTGCCATCGGTAACGACCAGAATGCCCGTCGCATCTGGAAACTGGAAGAAATGGATGCCGACCATGTAACGGCATGGAGCAAGGGAGGCAGCACCGATATAGAAAACTGCCAGATGCTTTGCAAGACACACAACAGGGCGAAAGGGAACAGATAGTTCTATTCTACTTTCGCAAGCTCCGTTTGCTTCAGTTTTAGAGGTAAGTGGTGGGAGGTGAGAGGTAAGAGAAATGGTAGTTGGCTGCTGCGTTTAGCGTCGGCGTTAGCCGCTCCCCTCCCATTTTAGGGGACTACTCTTTATACACATCTGAAACAATCGGCCTGAAAGGCCAGCAGCAACCAGCCCAGGGCAACGCCCTGGGTACTATGGTCGTGTGTTGCAAACGCCCAGCAGAAGGGCAAAAGCATTTTCCCAGATGAAGATGATCAATTCTTTTGCCCCTCTAGGGCGTACATTGGCCATCATATGATACCCAGGGCGCTGCCCTGGGCTGACTTCTTATGGCCCTTCGGGCCGTCTTCTCCGCTAAGCATTGAAAGCGTTTCCTTCGTTGCCGATAGTAATGCTTATACAAATGTGTATAAAGAGTTGTTTTAGGGGAGGGGAGCGGCTGCGCACAGATGGAAAAACACAGTTGAAACCGAATGCGAATCTTTATAATATCACAAAAAACATCGAGTTTATTTTGTTCTGCTTTTGTTTTTCAGTAACTTTGCACCATGGAAATAAACGAAGTACTGAAAAAGCTGGGCATTGAGACGCTCAGTGAGATGCAGAAGGCCGTGAAGCGGGCTGTAGTGGAAACCAAGAAAGATGTGGTGGTGCTCTCACCGACAGGTAGTGGTAAGACGCTGGCCTACCTGTTGCCTTTGGTGCAGTTGCTCAAGAAAGATGTGGACGAAGTGCAGGCTGTTGTGCTGGTTCCAGGCAGAGAACTGGCTTTGCAATCGGCTCAGGTGCTCAAGCAGATGGGGGCCGGAGTGAGAGGCATGGCGCTCTATGGCGGAAAGCCGACGATGGACGAGCACAGGCAACTGCGCAAGGAGCTGCCCCATGTGGTGTTTGCCACGCCTGGCAGAATGAACGACCATCTGACGAAAGGCAACATCGATGCAGTGTCGGTGAAATGGCTGATTATTGATGAGTTTGACAAGTGTCTTCAGATGGGATTCCTCGATGAAATGGAGCAAATTATCGGAAAGCTCCCTGCCGTGGAGCGTCGTGTGCTTCTTTCTGCTACCGATGCCGAAGACATCCCACGATTTGTCAGAATGGGGCGCACCTCACGTTTCGACTATCGTAAGGAGGGAACACCGGAAAGGCTGCATGTTTATCGAGTGGAGAGTCCGCAGAAAGACAAGCTCGAGACGCTTTCGCGATTGCTCCGTCAGGTGGGCAGCAGCAGTGTGGTCTTCTTGAATCACCGAGACAGTGTGGAACGCACCGCTTCGTATCTTCGTTCCGAGGGCTTTGCCGTGAGCATGCTCCACGGTGGACTGGACCAGAAACAACGTGAAGATGCCCTCTACAGGTTCTGCAACGCCTCGGCCAATGTGCTGGTGTGCACCGACCTTGCCTCACGCGGACTTGACATTCCTGATGTGGGCAACATCATCCATTATCATCTTCCTGAGACTCAGGATGCCTACGTTCATCGCGTCGGCCGCACAGCCCGGTGGGACAAGCAGGGCAATGTGTTCTTTGTGTTAGGTCCCACAGAGTCGGTGCCCGACTATCTGGCGGATGAACCTTCAGTGTTTGAGATTGAAGAACAGCTGCCCCCTCCTGCAGCTCCTCGCATGGTGACACTCTATATAGGGAAGGGAAAACGCGACAAAATATCGAAAGGCGACGTCGTGGGCTTCCTCTGCAAGAAAGGCGAACTGAAGAACGAAGAGATTGGTCGCATCGATGTGAGAGACCGGTATTGCTATGTCGCAATCGTCAGCGGCAAACTCTCTCAGGTGCTGAAGAAAACGAACGGCGAGAAGATTAAAGGTGTCAAAACGCTAATTGAAGTTGTCAAATAGACACCTTAAGACGAGAATAATGGAAAATAATGATAAAATATTTGGCTATTTCATTCAAAATGTGTAATTTCGCGCCGAATTTTATTAATCCACAAAATTAAGATTTTCATGAAGAAGTACAATTTTAATGCTGGACCCTCGATGCTTCCCCGTGAGGTAATCGAGAATACGGCAAAACAGATTCTTGACTTCAACGGCAGCGGTCTTTCACTGGCAGAAATCAGCCACCGTGCCAAGGATTTTCAACCAGTAGTAGATGAGGCCGAGGCCTTGGTGAAGGAGCTCCTTCAGGTTCCCGAAGGATATTCGGTTCTTTTCCTGGGCGGTGGCGCTTCACTTGAGTTCTGCATGGTGCCGTTCAACTTCCTTATCAAGAAAGCAGCCTATCTGAACACCGGTACGTGGGCCAAGAAGGCAATGAAGGAAGCAAAGCTTTTCGGCGAGGTCGTGGAAGTGGCTTCTTCTGCTGACGCAAACTATACATTCATTCCTAAGGGATATACCGTTCCCGAGGATGCCGATTATTTCCATACAACGTCAAACAACACCATCTATGGCACGGAGTGCCGTGTAGACCTCGACGTTCCCGTTCGTCAGATCTGCGACATGTCTTCCGACATCTTCAGCCGTCCCGTTGACGTTGCCAAGTACGACTGCATCTATGCCGGTGCGCAGAAGAACCTCTCGATGGCCGGTGTCACCATCGTCATCGTGAAGAACGATGCACTGGGCAAGGCTCCAAGGCCCATCCCCACCATGCTCGACTATCGCACACATGTGGAGAAAGGCTCCATGTTCAACACACCTCCAGTAGTTCCCATCTACACAGCCCTCGAGAACCTGCGTTGGATTAAGGCACAGGGTGGCGTTGAGGCAATGGACAAGCGTGCTTGCCAGCGTGCAGAGATGCTTTATGCTGAGATAGACCGCAACAAGCTGTTCCACGGAACCGTTGCCGAAGAGGACCGCTCGGTCATGAATATCTGCTTCGTGATGAACGAAGAATATGCTGAGCTTGAGAAACCGTTCTTCGAGTTTGCTACGAGCAAGGGCATGGTAGGCATCAAGGGACACCGCTCGGTGGGTGGCTTCCGCGCAAGCTGCTACAACGCCCAGACCATAGAGGGCGTGCAGGCACTCATCGACACGATGAAGGAGTTTGAAGCAAATCACTAATAAATAAAAAAAGGTGTTGGTCGACGAAAGTCTCCAACACCTTATTACATTACTCAACTTTCGCAAGTTGATGGAGTTCAGGAGTTCAGGAGTTACAGAAGTTCAGACAATACTTTCAACCCCTGTAAACTGACGAAAAGAGAGCCTTCAGCACTATCGTCTGAACTCCTGCAACTCCTGAACTCCTGAACTCCAGGAAGTTTAGCGAATACGAAACTTGAATTACATTATAATAAAAAGAAAGATGAAAGTATTAGTCGCTACAGAAAAACCGTTCGCAGCTGCAGCCGTGAATGGAATTCGTGAGGAGATAGAAGGAGCAGGCCACGAACTGGTGCTGCTTGAGAAATACACTGAGAAGGCCCAGCTGCTGGAAGCCGTGAAAGATGTTGACGCCATGATTATCCGGTCGGACAAGGTTGACGCAGAAGTGCTCGACGCTGCCAAGCAACTGAAGATTGTTGTGCGCGCAGGTGCCGGCTACGATAACATCGACCTCGCAGCTGCCACAGCTCATCAGGTAGTAGCAGAGAACACACCGGGACAGAACTCTAACGCCGTTGCCGAGCTTGTATTCGGACTTCTCGTTATGGCCGTGCGTGGATTCTACAACGGCAAGAGTGGAAGCGAGCTGCTTGGCAAGAAACTTGGTATTCTGGCTTTCGGCAATGTCGGTCGCAATGTGGCCCGCATCGCAAAAGGCTTCGGCATGGACATCTATGCCTACGATGCCTATTGCCCGAAGGAGGCCATAGAGTCTGCCGGTGTGCATGCCGTAGACAACCAGGAGGCACTCTTTGAGACCTGTGACGTGGTGTCACTCCATATTCCCGCCACACCCGAGACCAAGCAGAGCATCAATGCCGCACTCGTAGGCAAGATGAAGAAAGGTGGCGTGCTGGTGAACACTGCCCGCAAGGAGGTAATCAATGAGCCCGAACTGATTGAACTGATGAAGCAGCGCGAAGACCTGAAGTTCGTTACCGACATCAAGCCCGATGCCGACGCTGAATTCGCACAGTTCGAAGGTCGCTACTTCAGCACGCCTAAGAAGATGGGTGCACAGACAGCCGAGGCCAACATCAATGCCGGCATTGCAGCAGCCCGTCAGATCAACGCCTTCTTCAAGGACGGTGACACCCGCTTCCAGGTGAACAAATAAATATTTCCCCAAGAAAAATGAGAAGTGAGAATCCACCACCTCTTCCGGGGGCTTGGTGGCTCTCACTTCTCTCTTTTCACTTATCACTTAAAAACAATCCTATGCAGAGCGATCCTAAACAGTGCCTCTATTGCACCAACAACCAGACCTTGCACGACCTGATGATAGAGATAGCCCCTCTTTCTGTGTCGCGCGCTTTCCTATTCAAAGAACAGACTTACCGTGGCCGTTGCCTCGTGGCATACAACGGACACGTGAACGACCTGAACGAACTGAGCGATGATGAGCGTAATGCTTTCATGGGCGACGTAGCCAAGGTTACGCGAGCCATGCAGAAGGCGTTCAACCCGGAGAAAATCAACTATGGCGCCTACAGCGACAAGCTTTCGCACCTCCATTTTCATCTTGCACCCAAATATGTGGACGGCCCCGATTACGGCGGAACGTTCCAGATGAATCCCGGCAAGGTGTATCTCACCGACGAGGAGTACCAGCAGATGATTGAGCAGATAAAGAAGTATCTCTAACCTAAATAATCTACCATGGCAATAGTAAAACCGTTTAAAGGAATCCGTCCACCGAAAGACCTCGTGGAGCGGGTGGAGTCGCGTCCCTACGACGTGCTGAACTCAGAGGAGGCCCGTCAGGAAGCTGGTGACAATGAGATGAGCCTCTATCACATCATCAAGCCAGAGATAGACTTCCCCGAGGGAACCAGCGAGTATGACCCGCGCGTCTATGAGAAAGCCGCCGAGAACTTCCGTAAATTCCAGGAAAAAGGTTGGCTTGTTCAGGACGCCGACGACCATTATTACATCTATGCGCAGACCATGAACGGGAAGACACAGTATGGTCTTGTCGTGGGCGCCTATGTAGATGACTACCTCAATGGCGTTATCAAGAAACACGAGCTGACGCGTCGCGACAAGGAAGAAGACCGCATGAAGCACGTGCGAGTGAACAACGCCAACATAGAGCCGGTGTTCTTCGCCTATCCCGACAACGACGTGCTCGACCAGCTCATCACTCGCTATGCTGCTACCGAGCCCGAGTACGACTTCATCGCACCCATCGACGGTTTCCGTCACCAGTTCTGGATTATCTCCGACAAGCACGACATGGATACCATCACCGAGGAGTTCCGTAAGATGCCTTCGCTCTATATCGCCGACGGCCATCACCGATCTGCCGCCGCAGCCCTTGTTGGTGCCGAAAAGCAGAAGCAGAACCCCAGCCATCGTGGCGACGAGGAATACAACTACTTCATGGCTGTATGCTTTCAGGCATCGCAGCTCACCATTCTCGACTACAACCGCGTGGTGAAAGACCTCAACGGCATGACCTCCGAGGAGTTCCTCGAAGCCCTCGGCAAGAACTTCGACGTGGTGCTGAAAGGCAGCGACATCTACAAGCCAGCCTGTCTTCATGAGTTCTCACTCTATCTTGACGGACAATGGTATAGCCTCAAGGCAAAAGAAGGTACCTACGACAACAGCGACCCCATCGGCGTGCTCGATGTGGACATCTCAAGTCGTCTGATTCTCGACGAGTTGCTCAACATCAAGGACCTCAGAAGCAGTCAGCGCATCGACTTCGTCGGCGGTCTTCGTGGTCTGGGCGAACTGAAGCGGCGCGTCGACAGCGGCGAGATGCGCATGGCCCTCGCTCTCTATCCTGTCTCCATGCAGCAGATTATGGACATCGCCGACAGCGGAAAGATCATGCCGCCAAAGGCAACATGGTTTGAGCCTAAGCTGAGGTCGGGGCTTGTCATTCACAAACTGAGTTAATACCCTTTTAACGATGCCCCTCAATCCGCACCTTTGTGGTTTGCGGGGCATTTCTTCTTTATGGCCACAGACACCTACCATACCATTGCTGCGACCGCTGAAGGCTATTACACCGAGAAGCGGAGCCGTTTCCTTTCCTTTGCCCATCATGTGGAGCGCATCGAAGAGGTGAAGGAGATACTCGCGCGCTATCGTCGAGAGTATTACGATGCGCGCCATGTCTGTTATGCCTACATGCTTGGACCAGAACGCAACGAGTTCCGTGCCAACGACGACGGTGAGCCAAGCAGTACAGCAGGGAAGCCTATTCTGGGACAAATCAACAGCCACGAACTGACGGACATTCTCATTGTCGTGGTTCGCTATTATGGAGGTGTCAACCTTGGTACCAGTGGTTTGATTGTAGCCTATCGCGAGGCGGCACTCGACGCCATCAACCACGCGCAAGTCGTTGAGCGTCAAGTAGAAGAAGAGGTTGTCTTCGACTTTCCGTACATCATGATGAACAGCGTGATGCGCATCGTCAAGGAGATGGAACCAAGGATTGTCAGCCAGACCTACGACAACACCTGTCAGCTACGACTGTCCATCCGACGCTCGCTCGCAGAAGAGCTGAGGGCACGTCTTGCAAAGCTCAGTTTTGAGTCTTGACCATGAAGATGGTCGTTTAGTCGTCTGGTCGTTTAGTCGTTTGGTCGTCTGGTCGTTTAGTCGTCTGGTCGTTTGGTCGTCTGGTCGTCTGGTCGTCTGGTCGTCTGGTCGTTTGGTCGTCTGGTCGTTTAGTCGTCTGGTCGTTTAGTCATCTGGTCGTCTGGTCGTTTAGCTGACTTATCACTTGTCACTTATTACTTATCACTTATCACTTGTCACTTGGAACAAGATGATGGTGTGGCTTATTGTATCTGTCGTTGTCTGACAGCTTCGAAGAGGAGGATGGCAGCAGAGACGGACACATTGAGGGAGTCAAGCTGTCCGTTCATGGGAATGCGGATGTGCGCATCGGCTGCTTCTCGCCACTGGTTGGTGAGCCCCGTGGATTCTGTTCCCATGACGATGGCGGTGGGAATGTCCATTGGCGTGGCGTAGTAGGGGTGTGAGTCCTGCAGCTGTGCTGTGAGTATCTGAATGTGGCGTTCCTTGAGGAAACGGATGCATTCCTCGGTGCTGGTGGCAACGGTGGGGACGGTGAAAATGGCTCCTAATGATGCCCGGATGAGGTTGGGATTATAGAGGTCGGTGAGTGGGTCGCAGACGATGACGGCGTCAGCTTTGGCGGCATCGGCAGTGCGCAGCACAGCTCCGAGATTGCCGGGTTTCTCGACACTTTCTAGTACCATGATGAGTGGACAAGACGAGAGGGGCAGCTGAGAGAGAGTGACATGACGGCTTCTGACGACGGCGATGACGCCCTCAGTGGAGCCACGATAGGCGATACGCTCATAGACAGCTGGAGAAACGGAGAACATGGAGGACTCCGCCAGTCCCTGCGATGAGAATAGCGCAGAGAGGGTGTCGGGCTGCTGTGTGTCGTTACAAACATAAAGGCTGTCTATCTGATAGCCGGCTTCCATGCAATGGATGAGTTCGCGCTGTCCCTCAACGACGAACAGGTCTTGCTGACGTCGGAGCGATGACTTCTGCTGTAAGGCGAGCAGGGTCTTGATGCGCGGGTTGTGAACACTGGTGATGGGAAACATAATTGAAAACTGAGTGTGAGAAGCCCCCAAACTCCCGAGGGGGATGTGGGAAACTGAGAACTGAGAGGTGAGAAGCCCCCCAAGCCCCCGAGGGGGATGTGGGAAACAGAGAAGTATCGTCTACACTCCCAAACTCTAATAAGTGACAAGTGATAAGTGACAAGTGATAAGTCTGCTAAGCGACCAAACGACCGAACGACCGAACAACTAAACGACCAAACGACCGAACGACCAAACGACCAAACGCCCTAACAACCCACCCATCACATTGTTTGCGTTAAAGAGGGCTCCCGATTCGCATCGGGAACCCTTAACAACACAAACACAAAGACACAAGCCCTCACAAGGAGGACAAGTGTATGGGGTGGGGGACTACTGAATGCCGTCTTCGCGGAGTTTCTGTTGCCATTTCCATGCAGAACGCAACACGTCCTTGATGTCGGCCTCGGCTTTCCATCCTAGAACCTTATTGGCCTTGTCAACGTTTCCCCAGACTTTCTCAATATCGCCTTCGCGACGTGGTGCGTACTCCCAGTTGAGCTTGACGCCAGTGGCTTCTTCAAAGCCTTCCACCACTTCGAGTGTGCTGAGTCCTCTTCCGGTACCAATGTTGAACACCTCAACGGGCTCCTCACCGGGATTGTCGAGCACGCGTTGCATGGCCTTCACATGTGCTTTGGCCAGGTCAACCACATAGATGTAGTCGCGGATGCAAGTGCCGTCGGGCGTGTTGTAGTCGTTGCCAAAGATCTTGAGTTGCTTGCGCAAGCCGATGGCCGTCTGGGTAACGAAGGGGATAAGGTTCATAGGAACACCGTTGGGCAGCTCGCCGATATATGCCGACGGATGAGCTCCGATGGGGTTGAAATAGCGAAGGATGATGGCTCTTACGGGTGCACCGCTATGAATGTAGTCGTTGATGATTTCCTCGTTAATCTGCTTGGTGTTTCCGTATGGCGAGAGTGCTTTCTGTATGGGCGCCTTTTCGGTGACAGGAAGGTTCTCGTTGGAGGGCTGACCGTAGACGGTGCAGCTGCTGGAGAAGATGATGCCGTCGACACCATATTTCGGCATGAGCTCGAGGAGGTTTACCAGCGAATTGATGTTGTTACGATAGTAGAGCAGTGGCTTCTCCACACTCTCGCCCACGGCCTTGGATGCCGCAAAATGGATGATGCCCTTGATGCCCGGATATTTCTGAAACACGTTCTCGAGGGCTTCAGGGTCGCAGCAGTCAACACGTTCGAAGGCAGGTCTGATGCCTGTGATTTTCTCTATGCCGTCGATGACTTCTGCTTTAGAGTTGGACAAGTTGTCGATGATGACGACATCGTAGCCTGCCTGCTGCAATTCTACGGTGGTGTGACTTCCGATGAAGCCTGTGCCACCAGTTACTAAGATTTTCTGTTTCATATATTTTTTTTTAGGAGTTCAGGAGTTCAGGAGTTACAGGAGTTACAGGAGTTCTGGAGTTCTTTGCAAGCAAAGCGACCGAAGGTCGAGCGCTCTGCAAGCAGAGCGACCAAAGGTCGAGCGCAGGAGTTCAGAAGTTCAGAAGTTGTGGTACACTACTTATATTTCTCTATGAGTGCATCAGCTTGTTCGCTTCCCAGTTCCTTGGCCTTGGCAAAACTGCTGAGGGCTTCCGCCTTCTGTTCTTTTCTCACCTGCGACAGGCCGAGCAGTAGCCAGCCTTCAGGGTATTCGGGTGCTATCTCGGTGCACTTGTTCGCAAACTGATAGGCTTGGTCCACTTGTCCAACCCTAAGTTGCTGTTGTGCCATCTCTGCATAATAGACGGGTTCGTTGGGCGACAGGATGATGGCGCGCCCCATGTCTGCGAGTGCCTGCTGGTAGAGGCGTCCCTTGACCTCAGCTTGCGAACGGGCGTAGTAGAAATTAGAGTTGACGCGACCTTGCACGAGGATTTCGTAGCGTGTGTAGTCGAACACCGCCAACCGGAAACTGTCGGTCTGCATATAGGCTTCGGCCCTGGCAAGGAAGTAGGGGGCGGCCTCTGCGAAGCGAAGCGTGTCGGTGGTGTTGATAGCACTGTCGAGAAGCTGGATGATCTCGGGCGACGGTGCATTCAGCATCTTCTTGCACTGTGCTTGTTCGTAGAGCAGTTCAGGATTGGAGAACTCCTTGTTCTTGTAGAGCATATCGAAGATGGTGAGTGCGTCCTGGAACTGTCCTTTTGAGAACAGCACCTGAGCCTGATGGTGCTGGTAGAGCGGCATGTCTTTGATGGCGATGGCAGCCTTCACCTCTTCCAGCGCCTTGTCGAGCGTCCATTTTGGGAAGTCGGCATCGGGTCTGTACACGGTCTTGTCGTAGATGAGACGACTGTATTGATAGTGCGCCTCGTCTTTGGGCTCAGCTTTCTTCAGCGCATCCTCCATCGTTCGGTCGGCCTCACTGAATCTGCTTGCAGCATAGTGTGAGCGTGCCAGGGCCTCGTAGCCATCGACACTCGATGGGAAAAGCGCCATGAAGTCGTGTATGGCGGTGTCATACTTGAGCGAGTCGCCGCTCTGCTGCGCCATCATCAGGGCAAGCTGTGCCTGCTGTGGCTCTGTCGGCATGGCCAGTGGAATGGATATCTGCCGAATGGATGGGTCGTTATAGCTGAGCGCGTTCACCGAAAGGTCATGGACGTAGCGAGCATCCACGGCGTAGGTGTCGAACGATGTCGTGCTGACGCGCATGAGTCCCATCACCTCGCCGTTGGCATTGACGAATGGGCAGGAGGTGGCGTTGTCGGGAGCGTTCATGCTGAAGATGTAGTAGGCATACTGTCCTCCGAAGGTTTCGAGCGATTTCACCGTAGCGGGATAAACCTCCGGCGTCTTTGTTGAGTAGCCGACGAGCCACGACGACGTGCCCTGTGCCTGAGCCGATGCCAGCGTGGCGGGCGTGGTCTTGCCTTCCACCTTGAACCTTGCCACGTCGTAGGCGTCGCTGATGCCCATCATGTGGGTCACCTTCATGCGTGCACCTTTCTGGTCGATGACCACAGCCGATGCCGCTCCAATGAAAGGCTTCAGGTCGCTGATGGCCTCACCGTTGTTGCCGATGAAGACGCCGTGGCTGCTGCCAAGGAGTGAGCCGTCGGGGCGAAAGGTGGTGAGCGTGAAAACACTCTTCGACACATTCTTCACGCCTGAGGGCTGTGCGCTCAGTGTCATCGTGGCAAATGCGAGAAGGATGGTCGTTATGATTCTTCTTGGTTTCATTTCTTTTCTTCTTGAATGTTCTTTTGATGGGAAACGTTCATCTTGAGCAGGGCGCGCGCATTGCTGATGGCTGCTTCGCTGACATCGGCGCCGCTCAGCATCTTGGCAATCTCCTCGACGCGCTCCTCGGCATTGAGCAGCACCATGTTGGAAACGGTTCCATGGGTTGTCTCCTCTTTCACCACCTTGTAGTGCGTGCTGCCCTGCGCTGCTATCTGCGGCAGGTGCGTGATGCTGATGACCTGCCGTTCGTTCTGTCCCATTTCCTTCATGATGAGCGCCATGCGTTCGGCGATGTTTCCGCTGACGCCGGTGTCTATCTCGTCGAAGATAATCGTTGGCAGCTTCACGGCTCCGCTGATCATGGCCTTCAGTGCGAGCATCACCCTTGCTATCTCGCCTCCCGATGCCACGTCGCTGACGGGCTGCATGGGCGAGCTGACGTTGGCGCTGAACAGGAAGTTCACCCTGTCTTCGCCATTGGCCGACAGCTCTTTCGTCTTCATGTCCACGGCAAACCTCACGTTCGGCATTCCCAGTGGCACGAGTCGTTCCTTCATCTCTTTCTCTATCCTTGCGGCAGCCTTCTGTCTCACCTTGGTGATGGCGGCAGCCTTCTGCCTGCAGGCGTCGAGGGCTTTCTCTTCCTTTTCCAAGGCCTCGTTCATGGCCTCGTCGCTGTTGTCTATCTGGTCGAGCTGTGTCTTGATGTCTTCGCGTATCGCCATCAGCTGTTCTACCGTGTCAACGTGGTGCTTTTTCTCGAGAGAGTAGATGCGGTCGAGATGTTCCTGAACGTTCTGCAGGCGCTGCGGGTCGTAGTCAACCTTATTGGCCATGCTGTCGATGTCTGAAGCGATGTCCTGCAGCTCTATGTAGCAGCTCTCGAGTCTTTCAGCCGTCTCGCTGAGGTCGGGTAGGAGAGCGGTGATGCTGCTCAGGCTTCGCGTGGTGTTCTTCAGTCGGTCCATCACGCCGTTGTCGTCTTCTTCGAGCATCCGGGTTGCGTTGAATAGTCCTTCCTTGATTTCCTCGGCATGGCTCATCATGGTCGACTCCTGCTCGAGTTCCTCTTGCAGACCTTCGGCCAGTGGTATGTCGCAGAGCTCGCCGTACTGGAATCTCAGGTAGTCCTCGTTCTCTTGCGTCCTGGCGAAGGCCTCCTTCAGTTGTTCCACCTCTCGCCTTGCCTGTTGGTATTGTCCGTAGGCCTCCCGATAGTCGCTCAGCATGTCACGGTTGTCAGCGATGATGTCGACGACGTTGAGCTGGAAGTCTTCCTCCTGAATGAGCAGGTTCTTATGCTGAGAATGGATGTCGAGCAGCTGCTGCCCGAGTGTCCGCATCTGTGCGAGCGTCACGGGTGTGTCGTTGATGAACGACCGGCTTTTCCCCGATGCCGACAGCTCACGTCTGAGGATGCAGTCGTCGCCGTCGTATTCTATGTCGTTGTCGTCGAAGAATGGCCTCATGTCATATCGCCCGATGTCGAAATGAGCCTCGATGGTGCATTTGCCGGTGCCGTTCTTGACGACGCGCGTGTCGGCTCGCTGTCCCATCAGCAACGAGATGGCGCCCAGGATGATGCTCTTGCCCGCACCTGTCTCGCCAGTGATGACCGAGAAACCGGGGAAGAACTCCATCTCGAGTCTGTCTATCAGGGTGAAGTTGTTGATATATAGCTGCTTCAGCATGGTCGTGGCTTTCTTTGGTCTTTGCCCGTTGTCCTGTCTATTCCTTTATCTTGTCCCATGAACTGTTCTGCGAGGCATTGATGGAGAAGAGGATGTCGTAGATGGTTTCCTTCTCTTTCTGCGTCCCCTTTCCTTTGTAGATGTTGGCCAGCTCGTCTTTCTTGAAGTCTGTCCATATCTGTGGCAGCATGCTGAGCGGACGGTCTTCGTGGGCTTTCTTCAGGTCGTTTTCCAGTGCTGCCGACACCTCTGTGCGTCCGCGTTCCGCGTTGTTGGCCATCTCGTCGAGTCCCTTGCGATAGTAGTCGTACTGTAACTGTCTGAAGGGCTTCATGGCTCCTTCCAGATAGTCGTTGATGATGGCGAAGCGGTTGCGGTCGTTGTCGAAGGCTTTCCATCCGGGGAAGTCGAGGTTCTGCGCGTTGTTGGCCAGATAGAGGCAGCGCTGCAGCACCTCCTCACCGCCCATCGGCGAGAACGAGTCGAGGTTCCAGCCAATGATGAGATAGGCATAGTAGGCAATGAGTGCCGTCAGCTGGTTGTCCACCTGCTCCTCGTTGAAGTTCAGCTGGTCGAACTGTGCGAACCTGAACACGAACTCATTGTCCCTATTATTATATAAGGTGGTGTTGTAGGACGAGTTGTAGACGGGACGGTTGGCCTGGATGAGCGCATTGCAGGTGAAGACATTGTCCGACTGGTCATACTTCGTGACAGTGATGTTGAAGGTGCACTGGATGCGCTCGTTCTTCTGGAACTGCAGCGATGTCCACTGCGTGTCGTTGATGAACTGCTCGAGCGTTTGCTGCAGGTTCTCAAACACGCTGGCGTCGGTTCCCTGTATCTGGTTGTGATTGATGGTCACCCTGGCCTGCAGCTCCTGGGCATGGCACACGTTTGTACCCATCGCGATGCCCATCAGGCACGCCATGGCCATTCGTCCCAGCATCTTGTGCATGCTGTTCCGTCTTTTCCTGTCGTTGTCTTTCCTTGCCATCGTCCTCATTGTCGGCCTTTATTTCTTCTGCGTCATCTCGCGGAGTCGAATCCGCGTGAGCACCTGTTTGGTGTTGTAGGTGAAGTCGCTGGTGAGCATCCAGCTGAAATAGCCCGGGTCGCGGTTCAACACGTCGCTCACCACGTATCCTTTGTATTTGCCGAAGTTGAACACCTCCTGCCTGCGAGGATTTCCGTTGCTGTCGAGCATCACCTCACCTTTTGCGTTCTTGACGGGTTGCCATGTGATGCGTCCGGCGAAATCCACGTTGTCATTCACCTTCGAGAAGGCGGCCAGCTCGTCCATGTTGTTGTTGAGCTGTCTTTCTTCCTCCTCCTGCACCCCCGGTGCATACATGTCGAGCTCTCCTTGCAGCACGCGCCATGTGGCCTCCGTGTCCTGGTCGGCGCGGTGAGCCTCAAAGTCCTCTTCCATCTTGCGTCCGCAGTAGAACTTATAGGCGGCCGCCAGGTTGCGCCGCTCCATCTTGTGGAAGATGGTCTGCACGTCGATGAGCCGGCACTTGCCGAAATCATAGTCGATGCCTGCACGCAGGAACTCCTCGGCAAGCAGTGGCACGTCGAAGTGGTTGGAGTTGAAGCCGGCGAAGTCACATCCCTCAAACTCGTTGGCCAGTGTCTGGGCCAGTTCCTTGAAGCGCGGCGCGTCTTTCACCATGTCGTTTGTGATGCCCGTCAGTGCAGTCACTTCCGCCGGTATCGGTTTCTCGGGGTTGAAGAAGATGTTCTTTCTCACCTCGTCACCGTTGGGAAACACTTTGATGTATGACAGTTGTACGATTCTGTCCTTTACAAGGTCAAGCCCCGTAGTCTCCAGGTCGAAGACCACGAGGGGCTTTGTAAGGTTGGGTTTCATCTTGAAATGCTTTATGTGTGTGTCTGTTCTTGTCAGAGGCCGCTACTGTTAGTCGTTGAGCAGCATGGGCATGATCAGCATCAGAATGTCTTGGTCCTCAGGCTGTTCGTTGGGTACAATCAGGCAGGGACGGCTGGGGTCTGCCAGCATCAGCGTCACCTCTTCGCCCTGCAGGTTGTTGAGAATCTCTGCCAGCGACGGGCCCTTGAAGCCGATGTTCATGGTGTTGCCCTGATAGTCGCAGGCAATCTCTTCCTTGGCGCTGGTGGAGAAGTCGATGTCCTCCGACGAAATCACCAGTCGTCCTGTTTCCATGTGCAGGCGCACCAGCTGGCTGCTCTCGCTGGCGAAGGGCATCACACGGCGCAGGGCACCGATGAGCGACTTGCGGTCGATGGTCAGCTCGTTGGGGTTGTCGGCAGGTATCACGCTGTTGTAGTTGGGGTAGCGGCCCTCAATCAGTCGGCAGAGCAGCAGGGTGTCGCCGAACTTGATCTCTGCGTTGCGCTCGTCGAAGCGCACCGTCACGTCGCTCTCGTCCTTGCCCAGCACGTTCTTGAGCAGGGTGGCAGGCTTCTTCGGCAGGATGAATGCCGAGGGTGTCTCGCTTTTGATGCTGTAGATGCGGTTGCGCACCAGCTTATGTCCGTCGCTGGCAACGATGGCCAGGGCGTCGGCGGTGAGGTCGAAGTAGATGCCGTTCATCACGGGGCGCAGCTCCTCGGTGGCCGTGGCAAAAATGCTGCGGTTGATGCAGTCGTTGAGCATTGCCGACGGAAGGGTCAGCACCGTCACGCCCTCGGGCATTCCCTGCAGGGTGGGATACTCGTTGGCATCCTGAGCTGTGAAATTATAGATACCGTTCTGATAAATCACCTTGATGGTCAGCGTGTTCGTGTCCATGTCGATGGTCAGAGGCTGTTCGGGCAGCTCCTTCACCGCGTCGAGAATGGTGCTGTTCTTCACTGCGAAGCGCCCTTCACCATCCTGGTCGTCGAGCACGATGGTCGTGCGCATCACGTTCTCGCTGTCCGATGCCGTAATCGTCAGTGTCTGGTTGTAAACCTCAAAAAGGAAGCAGTCGAGGATGGGCAGGGAATTCTTGCTGTTGATCACCCTTGACAAAACGCTGAGTCGGCTGCTCAGAGCCGAGCTTGACAATGTAAATCTCATTTTCTATATCGCTTTTAGTATGAATCTATTTATATTAAAGAGGTAATTAGACCCTCACCCCGCTCTCCCTGTTCAGGGAGGGAGTGCAAGGAGGGGAAGGTGAGAGCTCTCTGTGCCCCCTCCCTGGACAGGGAGGGCAGGGGAGGGTCCCTTCTCACTTGTAATTTGTGCCCCCAAAATTACAAAAAAAACATAAGGGGAACAAAATTTTCGGTCAAAAAGTTTCTCATTTTAGAACATTTTTGTAATTTCGCAGACCGAAATCAAACATTATTAATAAATAACATGGAAATTGAAGGAAAAATCATCGCTGCGATGCCCGAACAAGGGGGCGTGTCCCAGCGCACAGGGAATGCCTGGAAGAGCCAGGATTTTGTAATAGAAACCATTGAGCAGTTCCCCAAGAAATGCGTCTTCAGGGTGTTCGGAGCAGAGCGCCTTGCGCAGTTCAACATACAGGTGGGTGAGAATCTTCGTGTCAGCTTCGACATCGACGCCCATGAGTATCAGGGCCGTTGGTTCAACGATATTCGTGCCTGGCGGGTAGACCGCTACGACCCCGCCGCCGCACAGGCTGCCGCCACTGGTGCCCAGCCGATGCCCGCCCCCGGCGCCTTCCCGCCGCCGCCAGCACCCGGCGTGGCACCTGCCGCCGCACCTGCTGCAGCTCCCTTCCCACCGGCGCAGCCGGCCGCAGAGGGTGGAGACGCTGCCGACGACCTGCCATTCTAAGCATCTTCGTGGAATACCCATCATGAAGGGTTGAGTCTTCGGGCTCAACCCTTTTCTTGCGTCATAGATGCCATGCAAAGGTATAAAAAGAGATTCAATGCAACTAAAAAGCAATAATAAAAAGTTGCTGTCAATCCTGCTAATTGAACAAAATACTTGACTATCAGATAGTTGCATAAATAATTCAAGACATCCCATTTTTCCCATTTTTCCCTTTTTTCCCTTTTCCCTAAAATCGTTTTTTTACGTTCTCGATTTTCAAAAATAAACTTCGCAAAAATAGTTATAAAATGTAGTTTATTATTTTATATTATAATATAT
>JAFWQE010000085.1 GCA_017509155.1 Prevotella sp. | reverse complement strand
TCAGGCCAGATGTTTGCCGCCAGCTTCTTTCGGATTCCACCTCACGGAGGACACCCTTGCTCTTGGCTATGTGATTCCCGCTATTAGGGCTCACTCGGGACTTGCACCCATTAGACAATACTCATGCCGAGCATACAAAAAACTGGCGCTTTTGGTCATCAAAAGTGCCAGTTTACATTTGATATAATTATCGGTGTTTTTATAACAATCTGAAACCCCGACGAGGTGACAGAGACCTAAGAAACTTGAATAGAGTTAGTCGAAAAAGCTTGCTATTGTAAGAAAAAAGCAGTAACTTTGCGCCGTATTTTGCCTAAATGACAAACGACGAATGAGAAATGACAAAGAAAGAGCCGGGTTTCTGCTAACAGGTGTGCTCACCTGCTGGCTCCTGCTGCTGCCCTGTCTGATGGGGCTGTCAGCGTCTTACGGCCAGACCGACAGCATACAGCGACGCGACACACTGCAAGAGGTGGTGGTCACGTCGCACGCTGCCACACAGCGACTCGACGAACTACAGATAGGCGTGGAGCGCATCAGCATGGAAGCCGTCGGCCGTCTGCCGTCCTTCTTCGGCGAGCGCGACGTGCTGAAGAGCATGCAGCTGCTCCCTGGCGTGAAGAGCGAGGGCGACGGCGTGGGCGGCTATGAGGTACGAGGCGGCACATCGAGCCAGAACCTCATCCTCATGGACGGTGCTGCGGTCTACAACGCCAGCCACCTGATGGGTCTCTTCTCGGCCTTCAACGACGACGCCATCGGCAGCGTGGAGCTGTTCAAAGGACTCATGCCATCGCGCTATGGCGGCGGGTCGTCGTCGGTGCTGAACCTGAATCAGCGCATCGGCGACACAGATAGCCACCACTATGGCGTCACCGTGGGACTGCTCTCGGCCAAGGCCGTGGCCGACGGGCCAATGGGAGCGAAAGGCTCGTCCTATCTCGTGGCGGGGCGAACGTCCTACCTGAACCTGTTCATCAAGGGAATGCCCGACTACGACAAGAACTCGCTCAGCTTCTACGACCTGAACGTCCGGCTGAACTTCCGGCTAGGCGACAGCGACCAGCTGGGCGTGTCGGCCTTCCGCGGCTACGACATGATCGACGTGGAGAAGATGCTCACCATGTCCTGGAGCAACACCACGGGTGCGCTGTCGTGGCTCCATCGGTGGAATGCCTCGCACTACGCACTGACGCAGCTCGTGGCCAGCGACTACAACACCAGCCACAGCATCGAGGTGTACACCATCAACTACAGCATGAAAGGCTTCAACCGGCAGCTCACCCTGCGCCACCAGCAGACGTGGACATCGCTGGCGCACCACACCATCAGCGCCGGCGCCGAGAGCACATTGCTGGGACTGCAGTCGGCCAGCTGGCGCATCGGCAGCTATCGGGAATGCGAGAAGCGCGATGCATGGCTGGCGGCCCTGTGGCTCTCCGACGACGTATCGCTCCTGAACAACCGCCTCAGCCTGTCGGCCGGACTGCGCCTAGACTGTTTCTCGGCCCTCGGAGGAGCGCCCTACTATCAGCTCGACCAGCAGGGCAACATCACGGAGACCCAGCACCCGAAAAGCGGCAAGCTGGTGAAGACCTATGCACACGTGCAGCCCCGTCTGAGCATCAACTGGCAGCCCATACCGCCGCGAAAGGACGGCAGCATGGCCATGACGGTGAGAGCCGGCTACACACGCGTCACACAACCCATACAGCCCATCCGCAACAGTTCGATGAGCATGCCCTTCGACCGACTCACCATGGCCAGCAATAACATCAAGCCACAGGTGGCCGACCAGATGGCAGCGGGCATCGCCGTCATGACACGCGGCGGAGGATACGACTTCTCGGCCGACGTCTACTGGAAGAAACTGCAGAACGTCTACGACTATCGCGAAGGCAAGACCTTCAACTCGGAAATAGAGATAGAGCGGCTGCTGGCTGGCGGACACGGCAGGGCATGGGGACTGGAGCTCGCCGCCCACAAGAACAAGGGAGCGCTGACGGGATGGGTGGCCTACACGCTGTCGAGGACAGAGAACAAGATTGAGGGCATCATGGACAACAAATGGTACACCGCACCCAACGACCGCCGGCACGACCTGGCCGTGGTCGGCATGTATCAGCTGACAGACAAATGGCAGCTGTCGGCCGTGTGGCGCTACACCACCGGACAGGCCATGACGGCACCATCGGCCAAATACGAGATGGACGGCGACACCTACTACTACTTCGGCCGGCGAAACGAGGAACGCGCACCCGACTATCATCGTCTGGACCTCAGCGCATCACACACTCGGCAGCTCCGGCGCAGCACGCACACATGGACGTTCGGACTGTTCAACGCCTACAACCGCTACAACCCCTTCTTCGTGCACTTCGAGGAGGACAAGGACAACGCGACGGCCACAAAAGCCATCGTCACCTCGCTCTTCGGCATCGTGCCGTCGGTGGCACTGACCATCAGGTTCTAAGACCAACGGACAACGAGGAGTGAAGAACGACGAAGGCATTCACACAACAAAACACATCGACCACGAATGATGAACAACAAACTCAACACATATTGCCAGAGGCTGCTGCTCTTGCTGACAGCCGCGGTGCTGACATCGTGCGAACACGAGATAGACTTCACCTATCCCGAGTCGCAGCCCCTGCTGGTGTTCCAGGGAGGCGTGTCGAACATCGGCACCATGGTCAGCATACAGCGCACCAGGTCAATGACCGATACGGAGCCACAAGACCTCGTCACCGATGCCGAGGTGTGGATAGACTGCGACGACGGGACGTCTGAACGGCTGGAATACGATGACGAGCTGGAGTACTACCGGTCGCTGACGGGACTGCAGGGGACGCCTGGACGCACCTACCACATGAGGGCCATTGTCGACGGAAAGACCTACGAGGGCTCGTCCACCATGCAACCCGAAGCACCCATCGACACGGTGTTCCTCAGAAGTTTCAAGGTGATGGAGGAGCGCATCTTCATGTTCAGCGTGAAGGCAGTAGACCCCAACCCCGACGAGCGCAGCTTCTACTGGTACCGACTGCTGCGCAACGACGAGCCCTTCCGGTGGGGATGCCGCTCCGACCGTTCCAGCGAGAAGGGATGGTTTGAGTACGACATCATCTGCTCGTCGGAAAGGGAGATGACAAAAGACGTCGACGACAGTGGCAAGGAGCCCTTGCACGAAGGCGACGAACTGTCGCTGCTCATCATGACCACCGACTACAATACCTACCAGTATCTGCAGTCGCTGGTGACCAGTGAGCGCACCTCGTCCAATCCCATCAGCAACATCTCAGGCGGCGCACTCGGCATCTTCACCACCATCAACATCACGGCTTCCGACCCCATCGTCTTCCATAAAGACGAGGTCCCCATGTAGCCTCACCACTTATCACTTTTCACTTATCACTTATCACTTTTCAGTTCTCAGTTCTCAGTTTTCAGTTTTCATGAATCGCTCCCTCTCCCTGTTCCTCGCAGTGTCAGCCATGTTTGCAGCACACGCAGCACCATGGCAGGGCGATTCAGTAGCGGTGAACGACACGCCCTTGCTGCCTTCCGCCGTCAACGTTCAGGCAAGCAACGACACCGCCGACACCCAGCATCCATCACCCAGGCCCCTCATCGCCATAGGCGAGGTGATGGGCACCGACCTCGTGATCCACAGTCTATGCCGATTCATCCTCGACGAGCCGTATGCCAACACGTCGCTCCACAGTATCCACAGCAACCTTACGACAGGGCCTAAATGGGACAACGACCACTTCTACCTCAACCACATGGGCCATCCCTATCAGGGCAACCTCCATTTCAACGCGGCGCGCTCCAACGGCATGGGGTTTTGGCAGTCCGTTCCCTACTCGTTCGCAGGGTCGCTCTTGTGGGAGATGACCTGCGAGACCGAACCTCCAGCCATCAACGACCTTGTGACGACGACGTTTGCCGGCGCCGCCATCGGTGAGGTGGCCAACCGCCTTTCAGGGCGTATCATCGACGACAGCCAACGGGGACTCTCCCGTTTTGTCAGGGAAACGGCCGCTGCCATCATCAATCCGCTGCAGGGCTTCAACAGGCTTGTCAGCGGAAAGGCGTGGAAGGTGAGAAGCAACGGCGCACAGCCCGACGAGACCATCCCCGCCACCTTTACCCTGTCACTCGGCACACGCCACCTCGTAACCCCGCCGACGTCCTCCACCCAAGACCCTTCTGCCAGCCACCACCGCACCAATCTCATGGCGGCCTTTTCCATGGAATACGGCAGCGTGGTCAACGGAGAAAGCCATCCGAAGCCCTACGACTACTTCACCTTCGACACGGAGTTTTCCATCACTGGCAACCAGCCGCTGTTGTCCCACATGTACATTATGGGACGATTGCTCAGTCTACGACAGGCGAAAAACATGGAATGGGGACTCTATCAGCACTTCCGCTACGAGGAAGCGCGCCTTGCGGACAAAGAGGCGGCATCGCCGTTTCCCATCGGCGAGATGGCTTCGGTGGGCCCCGGCTTCATCTGGGCGTGCCCGCAGCTGTCGCCCCGGCTGAAGGCCGAACAGGGAGTGTTTGTCAGCGGCGTGGCCATGGGAGCCATCAACAGCGACTACTATGCCGTGGCCGACAGGACATACAACCTAGGCAGTGGCTATGCTGCCGCCACCCGCACTCGACTCCATTGGCAGGGCATTGCCGATGTGCAGCTGGACGCACGTTTCATGCATCTGTTCACATGGAAGGGATATGAGCACAAGGACCTTTCCACCATCGACCCACAGCACCTGAACGCACAGGGAGACCGAAGCAACGCACGCGTCTTCTCCGTCGCACTGAAGGCCGACGCACACATAACGGAAGCCCTCGCCCTCTCCGTCGGTGCCACCTACACCACGCGCCACACGCACTACCATTGTTTCCCCGACCGCCACGCCGACTGCTACGAATGCCGCGCCGCCCTCTCATGGCATTTCTGACGCCCCGCTCCATTCTTAGCAAAGAGTCCGTGTTTGTCCGTACTACGCTGCGCAGATGCCCCCGTGTCAGTCCGTGTTAGTCCGTGGCCAAGAACCTCCGCCCGCCGTTATTATAGAGTCCGTGCTGACGGAAAAGGGAAAGAAGGTCACCAGCGCCAAGATGTGGTACAAGGTGCGCCGTCCGGAACTGGTGCGACTGTTTGAAGACCATGTCTACGGACGCATTCCCGACAACGTGCCCCGCGTAAGATGGGAGATCGTCAATGAAGAGAAGAAAGAGCTTGCGGGGAAGCCAGTGGTGGTGCGCTATCTCAAAGGCGTGGCCGACAACACCAGCTACCCGTCCATCAAGGTAGAGATTGATGCCAACGTGATGTATCCCGACAACGGCCGTAAGCACATGCCCGTCATCATAGAGTTCGGCTTCGGTGGCGACCCCACACGCACACGCCCCGGCATGGTCTCATGGAAGCAGATGGTGATGGAACGTGGCTGGGCCGCCGCCACCATCAGCCCTTCCTCCATACAGGCCGACGCCGGGCATGGCCTGACGAACGGCATCATCGGACTCTGCAACAAGGGAGCGCACCGCCAACCCACCGACTGGGGTTCGCTCCGCGCATGGGGATGGGGACTGTCGCGCCTGATGGACTACCTCGCCACCGACGACACCTTCGACGCCACCAAGTGCGCCATCGAAGGCGTCTCACGCTACGGCAAGGCATCGCTCGTGGCCATGGCCTTCGATGAGCGCATCGCAGCCGGATTCATCGCCTCATCGGGAAAGGCCGGTGCGGCAGGATGGCGGCGCGACTGCGGCGAGAGCATCGGCAACATCGTGTCGAGTCAGGAATACCACTGGGTGTGCGGCAACCTCATCCGATACGGTGCCGACCCGATGACGGAAGACGACATCCCCGTGGACCAGCATGAGCTCATCGCCCTCTGTGCACCCCGCGCCTGCTTCATCTCCACAGGAAGCTGGGATGGCGACAAATGGCAGGATGTCGTCGGCTCGTTCGTCTCCGCATCAAAGGCCTCGCCCGTATACGAGCTGCTCGGCTGCAAAGGGTTGGGAACAGACCTCTTCCCCGGCATGGACCACGGACTGATGGAAGGACGGCTCGCCTACCGCCAGCATCACGGAGGCCACGAGGCAGGGCCCAACTGGCCTTTCTTCCTCGACTTCTTCGAGCGTGAAGTCGTCAACAAATGAAGATCCACCGCACCGCACCCCCCTTTGTGAAGGGGACAAAAAAAGCCGCTAACCCTTGAAGATTAGCGACCTCTGAAATAGAAGAATGCGGAGAGACCGGGATTCGAACCCGGGATACGCTTTTGACGTATACACGCTTTCCAGGCGTGCCTCTTCAGCCACTCGAGCATCTCTCCCTGGCTGATCCATTCCAGCGGCAAGGCATCAGAAGCCATCCTCAGCCCCCTGCTTGGAAACGGATGCAAAGGTAATAAAAAAAAGCGTTCAACAGCTTTGTCCGCGCCTTTTATAACTTGGAATTACGTTTATTTAACATTAAGAACGGAAGCGGAAGAAGGGCGACTGCTCACACCCGTGTTATGAGTAATTATCCCGAGCACACTTTAACTACTTCAATGCTTGCTTGATAACTTCAACATCAGCGTCGTCTAAGTTGAACCATTCACCCCTAATCCTTTTACTTGCATACACCCGATGCAAAGAAGACTCAAAGGCTTCTGCAACAGCTCTTGTTGGAAAAGCCTTCGAACAAACCAGTTCTATAGTAGGCTTATCACTTTGCAGGGTATGTTCTCTGTATTTGGGCTTGTTAGAGATTCCTATCTTGTGGAAATTATTAGTAGTGTCTATCATCAAATAGACATAGCATTCTTTTTGTATGGTTTCAGTTTCATTATTCTCTTCAAGTTGTTCTTGAGGGACATTCTTTTTCACTACATTTCTGAAATCCTTGATAAAACTTTGGAATACATCATAAGAGAGAGCTTGGGTGATGTTTGTTGCGTCATCAACGTCACAACAACAAATATTATTACCGTCTTTTATTGCAACACCTTCCCCATTGGTAATTCTCCATTTAGTGAACCTTGAGTTTTCCAAACCATCCATGTCGGCAGAAGAAAGAGAGAATTTGCACATGCTGTGAAAACCACTTCTCGTTGGATTGGCTATTGGAGATACCGTTATAACAATGCCATTGTCAAGAAGCAAATGTAGTGAACACTGTTTGTCTATTCGTACCGCTTTCATATTGAATAACATAAGCAAATAATACCTGCCACTTACATTTTCAAAATTATAATAAAGGGGACAATTCAGCGTATCATCTATACAAAAACCATCGGATGAGAGACCATACTTCCCCGTTGCTTCGCACTGGATTATAGTATTCTTTGTGAAATCATCCTTTGTAACAATGAATTTATAAGGAAAACTATCTTTCAGATGCCTTTCATCTGAATAAATAGTGAACAAAGTTGTCCCTATAAAGAGCTTTCTATTCATACTATCGTATCTTTTAACCAAAAGCCCTGAATATGGAGATTTTATTATGGTCTGAAACTTTGGCTTCATGACGGTTAATTCTGTAACTTCAAGCAAGGCATCACCTTTTTTCACGTTCGTGTAGTTATCAACTAACCATTTGCTAATTGAAATACCGCTAAGATAAGGGATGCTTTCCAAAAACTCTATAGAAAGCAAATCATACTTGAACACTATATCTTTTATTGACACATCTGCTTCTTTCGGTTTCTCTGCGAGTTTAATTGTAAATAGCAAATCGCCATCTTTGATAGTATTACTCAAATTGCAATTACCAATTATCCTGTCTTCAATTTTACAAGAAAAGTATCCTGAATAACAAGAGAATATCCTAATGCCGCAACACAGGCTTGTTTTGTATTCGGAAATATTGTTCTCACGAAAATAGTTGCCAGAATATAGGCTGTCAAGTCCCACATCGAGAATAACATCTCCTTCCGAAATATAATCCCCTTCGGAAACAGGCCTGAATATAATAGAATGTCTCTGTATGGATATATCATCTAGCCTCACAGCTCTTTTCTTTCGTTCGTCTTCTATTTGGTTTTTATCTTCAAAATCATGACTCCTTATCTTGGCTCGCTCGTAAAGAGCAATATCAAGTTCTTCCTGATTAAGGTAGCCATACACAATGCCATTATCTTCTTTATAGGTGATAATAGCTTTGACGGTAATGTCTTCTGATAATCCTTTCATGTTGTTGCTGTTTTAACAGGTTTTATGTTTGCCTAGTATAAGGTCTTTACACCCCAACAAGCTACGACGAAGACGATACAAAAAACGCTCGTCTGCTTAATGCAAAAGTACTCTTTTTTTATGACACCCCAAAACAATCCCCCACTTTTTCGATGAAGAATAGGAATAATATCCAAAATAACTGTCAACCGAGAAAAAGCGTAACACAAAAACACTCTTCTTAAGGCTACAGCATGCGGAGATAAACTGATGATTTGTCTTTATAATAGTCTACAAATAATTCCCTACTCATCATCAAAACACATATAGTATAATCCATAAGATTTTATTCAACTTCCGCAAGCTCCGCTTACTTCAGTTTTAAAGGTGGGTAGTGGAAGTGTTTTCTGCTATTTTTGAGCCGTCAGTATGCCTGTTTCAGCAAGCAAAAGCGCCAGTTTTTGTAAACGAATCCATTGGATTCGTCCAACGATTCCATTGATTTCGTTCAACAATTTCAATGGATTCGTTCAACAATTCCATTGGTATTGTCTAGCCATTCTGCCGTTTTTGGTGCTCCCATCCGTCGTTTTCACCATTCGTTTCCTGCAGTTTTGGTCTTGCTGGCCATCTCTTCATAGCTTGAGAAACTTCAATCTTAAGACGTGCCAAGAGTGTAAAACCGACGGCTGTTTAAAACAACAATCCATAAATGGTGAGGGGGTAAGCAGTCACAACACCATGTGTCTACACTGGGATTCCCTAATCGTGTGAGTAGTTACCGAAAACGCGGTCGACATTGGCATTGGTCTGTCGCTCCACTTCCTCGGCGCTCACGCCGTAGCTTTCGGCGAGGCGCTGCAGCACATAGGCGACGAAGGCGCTCTCGTTGCGCTTGCCGCGCATGGGGACGGGGGCCATATAGGGGGCATCGGTCTCGAGGACGATGCGGCTGAGGGGCACATGCTGCGGAAGCATGTCGGGCAACGGGCTTTTCTTGAATGTCAGCACACCGCCGATGCCAAGCACAAAGGTGTCGAACTGCAGCAGCTGCTCGGCTTCGAGGGCGTTGCCGGTGAAACAATGGAAGACGCCGCCAGGCAGGTCTTTCTCGTAGTTGCGGAGAATGGCTACCAGCTCATTCTGCGCCTTCCGGCAATGGATCATCAGCGGCAGACGGGTCTCTACGCTCCACCTGACTTGCTCCTCGAAGGCTGCAAGCTGCTCCTGCTGAAACTCCCGACTCCAATAGAAATCGAGACCTACCTCGCCGATGGCGATGGGAGAAGGGGGGAGACCCCCAAGCCCCCGAAGGGGGTGTCCAACTGAGAACTGAGAACTGAGAACTGAAGACTGAGCGCTCGAACTTGGTTGCTTTGCTTGCAAAGAACTGAGAGGTGAGGACTGGGCGCTCGAACTTGGTCGCTTTGCTTGCGAAGAACTGTGATGGGGGGGATAGAGATAGGGCTTGAGCTGGGAGAGGACGGTCTGCCAGTCGGCTCTCACTTCTTCGGGATGCAGGCCGTACATGGGGAAGGCGTAGCCATCGTAGCGCTGGCACGTGGCCATCACGGTCTGCACCGACGGTAGGTCGATGGCGGGGATGAAGATGCGCTCAACACCGGCCTGACGAGCGCGCTCTACTACGGCGTCGCGGTCGTCGGCATATTCTTCTCCGTCGAGGTGTGCGTGGGTGTCTATCATATTGGATGAAGGATGAAGGATGAAAGATGAAGGATTGTGAGGGGATGGATGAAGATGGATGATGGGTGATGGATGATGGATGAAGGATTGTAAGGGGGATAAAATGGATGAAGGATGAAGGATTGTGAAGATGGATGTTGGGTGATGGATGATGGATGATGGATTGTGTAGGGGTTACTTCTGGCGGCTCATCATGGCATGGGTGTAGCTGGCGAGCTCGGCCTTGCGCTGCTCGGGCACATTGAGGGTCTGCAGCAGCTGGAGGGCGATGGCGAAATAGTGCTGTATCTTCTGACTGGCCAGCTGGTCGACACCTATCTTATTATAGAGATCGGTAACGGCGGCTATCTTCTCTTGCGGATGGGCGGGCTCGGTCTGCAGCCACTGCTCGAGCTGACGGCGCTGGCTGTCGTCGGCAAGCCGCAGGGCGTTGATGAGCATGTAGGTCTTCTTGTTGCAGAGGATGTCGCCGCCAATGGCTTTTCCGAACACGGCGGGGTCGCCATAGACGTCGAGGTAATCGTCCTGCAGCTGGAAGGCGAGACCCTGTGCCACGCCGAAGTCATAGAGTGTCTGGGCATCGCGCTCGTCGGCATTGGCGAGCAGCGCGCCCATCTTCAGCGCACAGGCCAGCAGCACGCTGGTCTTCAGCCGTATCATCTCGATGTATTCGTCCTCGGTGACGTCGTTGCGGGTCTCGAACTCCATGTCCATCTGCTGTCCTTCGTCGATGAGCAGGGTAGTCTCGGTGAAGAGCTCCATGACGCTGCGCAGGCTGTCGTCGGGACAGTTCTGCATCATGCGCTTGAAGGCCACGCTGAGCATGGCGTCGCCGGAGAGGATGGCGGTGTTGGCGTCCCACTTCTTGTGGACGGTGGGCTTGCCGCGGCGCACGGCGGCATTGTCCATGAGGTCGTCGTGCAGGAGGGTGAAGTTATGGTAGGTCTCGAGGGCGCAGGCCTGCGAGAGGATGCGCTCGGGGTCTTCGCGATAGAGGTTGTAGGCCAGGAGCATGAGCACGGGGCGTATGCGCTTTCCGCCGAGGTCGAGGGTGTAGCGGATGGGGTCGTAGAGACTCTGCGGCTGACGGTCGTAGGGCAGACTGCCCAGATAGTCGTTGACGAGGGTGAGGATTTCCTTTGATGTCTTCATTGCTTTGATATGTTATTGATGGGTTGTAAATGCTATTTGGGAAGGGGAAGCCCCCCAAGCCCCCGAGGGGGATGTTCAAGTGAGAAGGAGGAAGCCCCCCAAGCCCCCGAGGGGGATGTTCAAGTGAGAAGGAGGAAGCCCCCCAAGCCCCCGAGGGGGATGTTCAAGTGAGAAGGAGGAAGCCCCCCAAGCTCCCGAGGGGGATGTTCAAGTGAGAAGTAATAAGTGAGAAGTGATAGGTGATAAGTGAGAGGAATCCTCTTTCGCTTCTCAATTATGCTTCTATTCCAAGGCTTTCACGTTTTCTCTCACCTCTTACCTTTCACATCTTACCTCTTAACTCTCACATCTTACCTCTTACATCTTAATTCTTAACTCTTAATTCTTAATTCTAAACTTTACAGTTTGAATACGATGGGGATGGCGAACATGGTGCGGCAGGGCTTTCCATGGTCTTCGCCGGGCTGCCACCGCGGCATCATGCGCACCACGCGCAGGGCCTCGCTGTCGAAATGGGCGCCGGCGGACCTGATGATCTTCGGGTCGCTGGTGGTGCCGTCGGTGTTGATGATGAACGAGACGGTGACCTCGCCCTGCATGTGCGCCTTCTGCGCAGCTGGGGGGTACTTCAGGTTCTGCGTCAGCCACTTCATCAATGCGACCATGCCTCCGGGGAACTCGGGCAGCCGCTCGACGACTCTGAGGCTGAGCACCTGGTCGTTTTCGTCGACGGCCACGGGGGCCACGGCGGGCGGCGGGGTGTCGTCGTCGAGTGGCTCACCCTCGCCCACGGTCACGGCCGGCTGTTCGGCCACAAGCCGCTCGGGCATGTCCTGTGCCTTGGGCGCGTCCACGGGTCTTATCCTGGCCTCGGGCTTCGGCGCGTCCACGGGCTGTGCGGCGGCCTCCATGTCGTGCTGCTCGGGCAGGGGCATCAGCTCCATGTCCTCGGCGAGCTCATCGAGAAGGGCCTCGTCGATGGAATCGTCGGCGGGCGAAAGCCTTATCTCGAGCACGGCCAGAAAGGCCACTACCGAGATGACGAGTCCCAGCAGGAAGCGCTTCCACCGATGCCGCTCAAGGTCGGCTCTCTTTGTTTTTTTTATTTCCAAGGCTCTTTCTTACACTAAAAACCGTTTTTTTCCGTTATATAAACAGAAAGCTCTGCAAAAGTAGCACAGATATTTGAAATTTGGCGTATCTTTGCACTTAATAAAATGAAAATAATGAAAAATGTTATATTTTCACTGCTCCTGGCCATGTTGCTGACGGTTGCGGCGAACGCCCAGGAAAGCCAGACGGGCTATCAGTTTCTGCGTCTTCCGGTGGGAGCACACGCGGGGGCGCTGGGTGGCGACAATGTCAGCATTGCCGACGACGACCCGTCGCTGGTGTTCAACAATCCGGCCCTGCTGGCCAACCTCGGGGGCACTGCCGTCAACCTGAACTTCATGAACTACATGGAGGGCTGCAACACTGCGTCGGCGTCGTTCAGCAAGCCACTGGGACAGAAGGGTACGCTCGCCGTGATGGGACAGTTCATGAGCTACGGCAAGATGACCGAGACATCGGCAGAGAACACGGTGCTCGGGGAGTTCAGCGCGAAGGACATCATGCTGGGCGGTGCCTTTGCCTACCAGCTGGGAAACCGCATCGTGGGCGGCATCACGGCGAAGTTCGTGAACTCCTACATCGGACAGTATTCGGCGCTGGCCGTGGGCGTGGACCTCGGCCTCAACTACTACGACCCGGAGCGCGAGTGGTCGGTGTCGGCCGTGGTGAAGAACCTCGGCGGCGAACTCGATGCCTACGACGACGAATACACGCGGCTGCCGGTGGACATACAGGTGGGCGCCACCAAACGGCTCGTGGGGTCGCCGCTGCGACTCTCGGCCACACTCGTTGACCTGAACCACCTGGACTATAAGTTCATCAACCATCTGGTGGTGGGCGCCGACCTGCTCATCGGCCAGCAGTTCTGGCTTGGTGCAGGCTACAACTTCAGACGTGCAAACGAAATGACCATCGTGCCCACAACCGAGGACAAGGGCTCTGCCCACGGCGCAGGTCTCTCCGTGGGTGGCGGACTGCAGCTCGAGCGCTTCTCGCTGGGCGTGGCCTACGGGAAGTATCACGTGTCATCCCACTCGCTCATGGTCAACCTCTCGCTCAACCTCTGAAAAAAGGAGGGAGGAACCCACCCCTGCCCCAGCCGAAGAGAGGGTAACCCACCCCTGCCCCTGCCGAAGAGAGGGAGACCCACCCCTGCCCCTCCCAAAGGGAGGGGTTCTGCAGAGAGATGACCTCTCACATCTAAAAGAAGAGCAATGTAGAACACTTATCACTTGTCACTTATAACTTATAACATATCACTTTAACATCCCCCTCGGGGGCTTGGGGGGCTTTCTCCTTGTCACTTTAACATCCCCCTCGGGGGCTTGGGGGGCTTCCCTCTTATCACTTATCACTTATGAAAAAGATAACCATCGCCATCGACGGCCATTCATCGTGCGGCAAAAGCACCATGGCCAAGGAACTTGCCCGAAGAGTGGGCTATGTATATGTTGACACGGGTGCCATGTATCGCTCGGTCACTCTCTATGCGCTGCGCAACAACCTGTTCCGTCCCGACGGTACCATCGACATGGAAGGCCTGCAGGCTGCCATGCCCGACATCCACATCACCTTCCGCTTCAATGCCGAGACCGAGCGTCCCGATGCCTATCTCAACGGCGAGCTCGTTGAGCAGGACATACGCACCATGGAGGTGAGCGACCACGTTTCGCCCATCGCCGCCATCCCCTTCGTGCGCGAGGCCATGGTGGCCCAGCAGCAGCTGATGGGCAAGGACAAGGGCATCGTGATGGACGGCAGAGACATCGGCACCACGGTATTCCCCGACGCCGAGCTGAAGGTGTTTGTCACCGCTGCCGCCGAGGTGCGCGCCCAGCGACGCTACGACGAGCTGAAGGGCAAAGGCATGGAGGCCGACTACGACGAGATCCTGAAGAACGTGCAGGAGCGCGACTACATTGACTCCCACCGTGAGGTGTCGCCGCTCTGTCAGGCACCCGACGCCATCCTGCTCGACAACAGCAACATGACCATTCCCGAACAGAACGAATGGCTCATGGAGCGGTTCCGCGAGGCCGTAGAGGAATGATGTTCCCACCAGCAAGCAGGCACGCTCCAAGCAATAGCCTGCGATTGGACGTACTACGCTGCGCAGATGAAAAAACGTGTCAGTACGTGATGGTCCGTGGCCATAGATGACCGCGCCTTCGGTGATGACTCTCGGTGCGAAGATGTCTGCAAAAGCTTCTAAAAGGTCCGTTTCCTTGTGGATTCGGCCTTTTTTGCGTACCTTTGCACGCCAAAAAACAAAGAGAAAAAGAAATGGAAACAACAACCCTGATGATTCTGATGGCGTGCGGCGTGGTGGCCGTGGCCGTCATGATGAAGGCGCTGAAATTGCGCCATAGCATCCACCACACAGCCATGCTGTCGGCCTTGCTGGCAATGGGACTCGTGCTGACCTCGTGTTCCGACGATGATGAAACGACATCGGTGCCGGCCGATGAGATAGAGGCCCAGCTGCAGAAAATGACACTGCGCGAAAAGGTGGGACAGATGTTCTACGTGAGACTGGAATCGCTCGACACTACCATGCACTGGAACGTCTATGCCGACCTGCAACAGAACCCCATGCTGCAGGTGAACAGCAACATTCGCGACCTTAACGCCAAGTATCCGGTCGGCGGCATCATTCTCTACGCATGGAACATCAAAGACGAGCCGCAGCTTGCTACCATCGTCGCCGACATACGCAAACTCAACGGAAAACCGCTGCTGTGCATCGACGAAGAGGGCGGAAGAATCGCCCGCATCGCGAAGAACTCGAACTTCAACGTGGAGGTAATCGGTCCCATGGGCGATATAGGAAAGACCAACGACCCCGCCAACGCCTATCATGCCGGCAATGTCATCGGCAGCTATCTCACTAAATATGGTATCGACATCGACTTTGCGCCAGTGGCCGACGTCAACACCAACCCTGAGAACATCGTCATCGGCGACCGCGCCTTCTCCGACGACCCACAGGTGGCCGCGCCAATGGTGGTGAGCTACCTGCAGGGACTAAAGGACGCGGGCATTACAGGCTGCATCAAGCATTTCCCCGGTCACGGCGACACGAAAGCTGACACCCATTATGGATATGCCAGCACGCAGAAGACATGGGCAGAAATGCAGCAATGCGAGATGGTGACCTTCCGCGCCGGCATACAATGGGGCTGTGAGCTCATCATGACTGCCCACATCGGTACACCCAAGATAACGGGCAGCGACGTGCCAGCCACCATGTCGCCCATCATCTTGCAGGACAAGCTGCGCGGCGAACTCGGCTACCAGAACATCATCATCACCGACGCCATGGAGATGGGTGCCATCACGCAGCAATACTCCAGTAGTGAGGCTGCAGTGGGAAGCATACAGGCTGGTGCCGACATCGTGCTCGGGCCAAGGTACTTCACCGAAGCCTTCGATGCCGTGATGAAGGCCGTGGAGCAGGGCACCATCAGTGAGGAGCGCATCAACCAGAGCGTGCGCAGAATACTGAAAATGAAGAAGAGCAGAAGGGGAGAAGGTGAGAATTAAGAGTTAAGAATTAAGAGTTAAGATGTGAGAGGTACAAATTAAAAGGTAAGAAGTGAGAAGTCAGGGGGAGCCTTAAAGAGGTATCCACTCACCTCTCACTTCTTAACTATCACTAACTTCTTAACTCTTTCCTCTCACATATTAATTCTCACATCGTAATTCTAAATTCTTAATTCATAATTCTTACCTCTCACATCTTAATTCTAAATTCTTAACACTTAATTCATAACTCTCACATCTTAATTCTAAATTCTTAATTCTTAATTAATCAAGATGGTATTTCCGGCGGAAAGCGGCGAGTTTCTCCTGTACAGAAGACATGAACTGCTGGTAGTCGGCGCTATCGGGATGGAAGGGCTTGTGGGAAAGGGCTTTGCCGATGGGCTGCCACTCGGAGACGAAACGGTGGGCCTCAGCGGAGAAATAGGTGGCGGAAAAGCGCTCGAAGATGTAGTCGACAGCCTGCTCGGAGGGGTGCAGCATATCGGGAGCGTAGAAACGATAGTCGCGCAGCTCGTCGTTCATGATTTCGTAGGAGGGGAAATAATGGAGCACGGCATTGGCTGCGGCTATGGAAGGTGTCATGTTGAGCAGCTGATGTACGGCAAGTAGCAAAGTGGACTTGCTCAGCTGGCTCTCGTGGAAACCGTACTTGGCGTAGCGGATGGGGCTGACCGTGAAGATGATGCGCACCTGGGGATTGCAGTGGACGAGCAAGTCGACACAATGGTAGAGATAGTGCACGCACTGCGCCACCGATAGTTCTTCCTCACGAAACAGTGACTGAGGCTCCTTGCGACAGTTGTCTACAATCTCGTTCGTCGTCTTTCGGATGTACACATGATTGGTGCCGAGCGTCAGTACCACGACATCGGGCACCTGCACATCGAGACAGCCTTCGCGCTGCAACGTGTGGACGATGCTGGCGGGATTGTACATCACGCCAAAGGGGTTGATCATGGTGCGAAACTGATTGTCGGCCATTCGGCGTCCGATGTTCTGCGCAAAACAGCTGCCCACAAAGAGGAAACGGTCGCTGGGGCTGACGACGAAGGGGGCGGATGGGATGGATATCGGGGTTTGGAGAAGCATGGAGATGGATGAAAGGTGATGGATGAAGGATGAAGGATTGATAGGGGGATGGATTGATGGATGAAGGGTGATGGATGAAAGATGATGGATTGATAGGGGTTGGGGTATTATTGAGCAGGAGAATTGTAGATGGCGAGGGCATCGGACATGACCTGCGCATGGTCGAAGGCTAAAGGGGGAAGATGGTCCAAACGGAACCAACGGGCCTGGCGGGCATCATCGTTGCCTCTGACGGCACAAAGAGCGGGCAACACGGCAAGAAAGGCGATGGTGATGACGCGCTCGCGTGGGTCGCGGTCAACAGTTGTGTAGGCACCTATCTGACGGACATTCTTGGCGTCGATGTGGATGCTTGTCTCTTCATAGAGTTCACGCACGGCGGCTTCCTCTGCTGTTTCATCAATGTTCATGAATCCGCCCGGCAATGCCCAGCTGCCTTTGCATGGGTCGTTTTTGCGCTCAATGAGAAGCACAGAGAGGACTCCCGATTCGTCGGGAGCAAAGACTGCGCAGTCGGCGGTAACTGCTGGGTGGGGATATTTGTAGGTGTACATTTTTTGGATGAAGGGTGATGGATGAAGGATGAAGGATGATGGGTGATGGATGATGGATGAAGGATTGAGAGGTGGGCATGTCTTCGCGAGTTGCTGTTCGTCAGCAGCTATGAGCGGCTCACCTGAAGACCGGTGGTGCTGAGGGTCATATCAACGAAACGGGCATTGGCGTTCGGACGGTGGTGCTGCAGACACTGTCGGATGCGGGCAGCGGCCTCGGGGTCTTTGGCCACCATGTAGAGATAGCCACCACCACCTGCGCCGGCCAGTTTGTAGCCGAGGCAGTAGTCTTCAACAAGAGACGTGATGGCACGCACCTCACCGGGATTGGTGCCGCTGTCGATGACCTGGTTCTGTCGCCAGGTGGTGGCAACGAGCCGTCCCATCTGCGTGAAGTCGGCACGTTGAATGGCCTCGAACATCTCGTCGGCGTGGTCCTTCATCTGTCTCAGCAACGCCAGTTCGGCATGCTGGTTGAGGAACATGCGGCGCACAATCTCGGCCAGGATGGTCTTTGCCGTGCGCGTGATGCCCGTATAATATAATAGGTGGCAGGCGGCATAGTCGGGCTGCGTAAACAGGTCGGTGGGCAGCCAGCGCACCGTGGGCTGCTGCTGGAAGCCGCGCTCGGTGTTCAACAGTTTCACTCCCTGCAAGATGCCGCCATACTGGTCTTGCCAGCCCCCGCCGGTGGTGAGGAGCTGCTCGAGCACCAGCGTGCGACTGCCAATCTCGTTCTTGTCCCAAGCCAGTGCGCAGAAATCGTTCAAGGCACCCAGCACCGTGGAGGCCAGCAGACTGCTCGTGCCCAGACCACTGCCGGCGGGAATGGCCGAGAGCAGCGTCAGTTCGATGCCGCAGCCGAAGTCGCGCAACTGTTCTTCAAGACTTTCGAAACGGTCCTGAGAGAACGACGGGAGGAAGCCGGAAAGTGCCAGCGCCGCCTTGGGAATGGAGAACGGACTGCCCACATGGCAGAAGTCGGCCAGCTGTTCGTAGCTGCTGATGGTCTCCATGGCGCCGAGGTCGATGCTGCGCAACACGATGTGGGGCTCGCGACAAGGACGGATGTAGGCCTGCAAGGGGGGCTGGGAGTTGAGCTCGATGGCAAGGTTGACCACGCGTCCTCCCTCCATGAGACAGTAAGGGGGCGTGTCTGTCCAGCCGCCGGCAATGTCGATGCGGACGGGACTGCGTGCCCAAACAATCTGGTCCTGATAGACCGACATGCGCGGTCGCTGGCTTTCGTTGAGGGCCTGTTCGGTGAGCCCCTGGCGCAACAGGTCGAAGGCACGAGCCTCATTTGCAGAAGCGTCCTTGCCTTGTCGGCGCTGCAGCTCGGCACGGAACATGCTGTCGTGTATGCGGGTTAGCAACGGCACGGTCGTGTTCGCCTTGTCGGCACCACTGCACAACGGGCGCGGCTCGGGGATGTTGAAAAGCGCAAACTCGCGGGCTGCATCTTCAAGGTCCACCTGATAGAACACGCTGTGGACATGGTTGCGGGCAAGAGCGGGCCAGTTCTCAGCGCGGAAGTCGCTACGCTGACGGGTGAGCCGCCACAGGGCGGCCTCGTTGCAGATGTCATCGGCACTCATGCGGCGGCTGTCGCACCACAGCAGGCGTGCCCCTTCCAGATGGGTCTCGCCAAGCATCCAGCGCAGCAGCAGGCCAGCGTCGTGGATGCTGGATGCCACGGGAAAGATGCGTGCCGACTGAAGGTCTTCGCTTCCGTCGATAGCAGCGAGGTCGACATGGCGGTCGGATGCCCACTGCGTGAACGGACTGCCGAGATAGTATGTGGAGGCATCGGCAATGGGACCTCGGAAGGCGTCGTCGAAGCCATAGGGGCGCACGCAATACTCGTCTTCGCCCACTGGGATGATGTCGACACACTGTCCTGCCTTCAGCACGATGGTCCAGTCGTTCTGCGGAACACCGGTGATGATGTTCTCGTGCGCCAGCGTCCAGTGTCGGCCCACAAAGCTGTTTTCCACCCAGAGATTCTGGTTGTCGGCCGTGATGGCGGTCTCCACGACGGCGTTCTGAACGAACATCGACGGGTGGGGTTTCAGTGAATGATGCATGATTTCACGCTGGTCGTTCACAAGATTCTGAACGGCGAGCGTGGAAGAGATGATTTCTCGCGACGTGCCATAGTGATAGAACTCACCACCGGCCAGTGGAACAACCGCCACCTTCAGTTGGTTGAGTTCTGCGTCTCTGATGCCAGGCTCCGTGCCAAGAGCACAGCCGAACTGACTGTACAAATCGTAGTTGACCACACGTCCGTCGCGCTCCGAGCGCTCCATGAGCAACCTGACGGCGCGGTCGCTCAGGAGCCACACGCCGATGTCGGTCAGGTAGAAATGGTCGCTCAGCAACTCGCCCAGCGTCTGCACCGATGGCTTCTGCAGCATGCACTTCAGCTGCGTGGGTGTTTTTCTGGAAGCCACGAACACGCCGTGATGGGTGGCGACTTCTGGACCTACCCACAGTCCGTAGCAGATGACATCGGCATCGGGGAGGGCCTGCAGAGGCTTGGTGGTGCGGATGAAGACGTCGCCGCTGACGATCATTGTGTGGATGTCTGGTGGCGCCATCTCCATGATTTGCTCGTAGAGTGGCACTTGCAGCGAGAGCAGGTCTTGCGACAATCGCTGTCCGCGTTCCCATCGGAACACGGGAATGGGTGTCAGCACTTTTCCTGAAGGCGCATAGGCTGGCAGGCGGCGGCTTTGGCCTCCGGCATGCAGCAGCAGCCTTTTCTCGGCACTGAGCCATTCGTCGAAGGGACGGTCGGCCATTGTGCTGGCGCGATGGGCCTCGCGCAACAGCCATGTGCTGCCACCGCCACTGCCCAGCTTGCGCCCCACGGGGTCGTGGCTGCAAAACCATTCCGTGCGGCTAAGGCCTGTCACGTCGTGGAAGCAGCTCACCAGGTTGGGAGGGAGAGAGAGGAGAGATTTCAAGTGACAAGTGATAAGTGATAAGTGACAAGTGATAAGTGATAAGCCCCCCAAGCCCCCGAAGGGGGATGTTCCAACTGAGAACTGAGAACTGAGAACTGAGAGGTGGGGGGGGAAAGTTAAGGGGTGCGTTTTTTCTTCCAGTCGAGGAAGACGACGAGGAGGACCATTACGAGCAGGAGCACGAAGCCAGTGTAGGCAATGGTCTCGGTGTAGTCGATGCTCTTGGGATAGAACATCAGCTCCACCTGATGCTTTCCTGCCGGCACGTTGAGACCGCGCAGGACGTAGTCGACACGTCCCAGCTCGGCGTCCTTGCCGTCGATGGTGGCCGTCCAGCCTGGATAATAGTTCTCTGAGAACACCACGAGTCCGCCTTTTCCGCTCTCAACGTCATACACCAGATGGTTGGGCTCATAGCTCGTCAGCGTCACCACGGCGGTGTCGTCCTGCTGTCGTGCCTCTCCGAGCTGTGCGGCAAAGCGTTTGTCGGCCACAGCCTCATGACGCAGGTCTATCTTCCCTACCCCATCGATTTCCTCATTGGCATTGTCCACCAGCGTGAGCTTGTCCACCAGCCATGCGTTACCATAGGCGTATGGATTCTTCACCGGCACGGTCTCTCCGCTTTGCAGCGGCATGATGAGGTAGCGGGTGTTCAGCATGTTGAGCACGGGGAAGATGCTGTCGCCGTTCACTTTCGTCATGTCGCCGGCGGCATCGGCCACGGCCTGCATCGTTGCCTGCATCTCGGGTGCGATGTAGGCATCGATCATTTCCTGATAGCGTCGCAGCTTGGCAGCGTGATAGCCACCGATGCTCTTGTGATAGTAGCTGGTTTCATTCTCGTTGAATGTGTTCGATGCCATGTTCAGCACTCGGAAGTTGCCCTGCTCGCTCTTGTCCTGAAGGATGGTCTCGTCGGTGGCAGTCTTCTGCTGCGGTGCGTCGCGCTCGCTTTTGGGCACGAACATATCGTTGTTCAGATAGCGCTTGTCCACTGTCCACAGGTCGAGCAGGCAGAGCACCAGCAGTCCTCCTACCATGTAACCGGCCTTCAGCTTGCGGGCGTTGTAGAGAAGGAGGAGGAGCGTACCCACCACGATGACGGCCAGCGAGCGCCAGCAGTCAGCGGTGAACATGGCCTGACGCATCTCCGTCAGGTTGGCCACGAGCGGACCAATGTACTCCTGCGGCAGGGCCTGCTTCAGCATTTCCAGTTCCTGCGCCGGCATATAGCTGGGGAAGAACACCGACGGCATGACGGCAAACAGCAGGCAGGCGCCAGCCGTCAGTCCGAAGCTGATGTAGATGGGCTTCAGCATCTTCTTGGCGTTATTGCTCTTCACCACCTCGCGCAGTGCCAGCATGGCCAGCAGCGGAATGGTGAACTCGGCAATGACAAGGATGCTCGCCACGGTGCGGAACTTCGCATACATGGGCACGTAGTCGAGGAAGAAGTCGGTGAACGGCATGAAGTTCTTTCCCCACGACAACAGCACCGACAGGATGGTGACGATGAGCAGTGCCCACTTCATCGGTCCTTTCACGACGAGCAGTCCCAGAATGAACAGCATGATGACGAAGGCGCCCACATAGACCGGTCCGCTGGTACCGGGCTGGTCGCCCCAGTACTGTCCCAGCTGCTGATAGACGGGCTGGAAGTCGGGGTTGGCTTTCTTCATGGCCGTCTGGTTCATGGCCAGCGGCACCGAAGCGCCTCCCTTGGCATTCGGTATGAGCAGCGTCCACGTCTCGCCTATGCCATAGCTCCACTGCGTGATGTAGTCGCGCTCCAGTCCGCTGTTGGTCTGGTTGTCGGAATTGGGTTTCACCAGTTCGCTTTTCCCGCGCATGGACTCCTGCGAATACTGCCATGTGTGGTAGAGGTTGGAGATGTTGATGCTCACGCCGATGAGCCCTGCTACCACGCATGCCGCCGTTGCCTTCCAGAACCGTGCCAGCTGTCTCTGCCTGATGGCGTCTATGAAGAACGCGATGATCATGGCGGCGATGATGAACAGATAGTAATAGGTCATCTGCACATGGTTGGCGTTTATCTCGAAGGCGGTGAAGATGGCGGTGACGATCATGCCCCACAGGAATCGCCCTCGATAGGCGAGCACGATGCCCGCTATCATGGGCGGCAGGTAGGCGAGGGCCCACACCTTCCAGATGTGCCCGGCTGCGATGATGATGAGGAAGTAGCTGCTGAACGCCCACACGACGGCTCCGAGGGCCGCCATCCACTGCCGGAAGTCGAAAGCGCGGAGCAGGATGTAGAACCCCAGCAGGTAGACAAACAGATACCACACGTTTTCCGGCAGCCACAGGTGGTAGGCCTTCATGACGGCTCCGAGCCCGCGCGTGCTGTTATACGAGGGAGCCGACTGATAGGTGGGCATTCCCCCGAAGGCTGAGTTGGTCCATCGCGTCGTCTTCCCTGTCTGCTTCGTAAACTGGATGGCCTCCTGTCCGAGTCCTACTCCAGCCGACGCATCGTGCCTGTAGAGAATCTTCCCTTCGAAGTCGGCGGGGAAGAAATAGGCAACCGAGATGGCCACAAAGAGCAGCACGACGAGTGCGTCTGGAATGCATCTTTTCAATGTCTTCAACATATTCATTTACTATTTGACGATTTACTATTTACGATTTACTATTTGACGATTTACTATTTGACGATTTACTATTTACGATTTATTTATTCAAGTATCGCATTCGCTCAACTTCTTGGAGTTCAGGAGTTCAGGAGTTACAGGAGTTGCAGACGATAGTGCTGAAGGCTCTCTTTGCGTCAGTTTACAGGGGTTGGAAGTATTGTCAGAACTCCTGTAACTCCTGTAACTCCTGAACTCCATCAACTTGCGAAAGTTGAGTCTATTTATTCAAGTATCGCATGTTTCACATTGCTCCACTTTTAGAGGTGAGAGGACCCTCCCCAGCCCTCCCTGTTTCGGGAGGGAGAGGTCACTCTCTGCAGAACCC
>JAFWQE010000084.1 GCA_017509155.1 Prevotella sp. | reverse complement strand
GGAGTTTCCGCGGCTTTCAGCCGCTGGAGTTTAGACGATACTTGTTGCGGGGACACCGCAAATTCACTATTGTCCAAACTCCTAAACTCCCAAACTCCCAAACTCCAAGGGACAGACAGGACTTGCGGAACTTAAATAAAACTAACAGTTACGATTCTCACGCTGTTCGCAACTTGGGGCTTTCATCCATTTGCATCGCCTTCGTAAGTATTGTCTTTCAAAAGACACCTGTTCTTGTTTGCCCACACAACTCGCCAGGGCGCTTTTTTTATTCATTTTTGTTTTGTAATTGTTGAATTTATGCGAAAAAAGTTGTATATTTGCAAAATCAAACCACATGAACGATGAGTAAGAAGATTTTTACAACGATTATCGTGCTGCTGGGCATTCTCGGCATGGCACATGGAAGCACCAACTATGGTGTGAAGGTCGCTGGCATTGAAGTGAGCAGCGACAACTATGACAATGTGACTGGCGGAAAGATCACTCTGGGCGAAGGCGGCTACGTGAAGTTCTCGGGCAGCAAGAGCAAAGGCACGCTTCGGCTGAAGAATGTCACTATCAGTCGCGAAGGCAGTGGCAACCGCGCCATCCTCAACTATGGCAATGAGGATCTCACCATTATCTTTGAGGGCGAGACCTATCTGTATGCCCGCGATGCCGCCCCGGTACGTACCGAGAAGAAGACCACCATCAAGTGTGAGAACGGCGGTAAGGTCACCATCGAGGGCGACAAGGAAGACGCCATCTGCCCCTACAACGATGTCTTGTCCATCCGCGATGCCGACCTCACGCTGAAGGCTACCAACAGCCGTGCCATCTGGAGCGACGGCACGGGCACGGTGAACATCTACACCTCCAACATCATGGCCTACGGACTGAAGGGTGCCGTGGTTGGCCTCAAGCGCTTTTACGTAAACAGATCTTATGTTACGCTGAACAGCGGCAGCAACTACCGTGTGATGAGTGAAGTGCCTTCGTATGGAAGCACTGTATCCATGGAGTACACCAAACCCATCGACGCTCATTATGACGCAACCCTTCAGACGATTGTCAGCGGCGCCTATTCAGACGGCGTGAAGTATGAGCTGATTATGAAGCCCACGGCGATAGCCATCAACGAGACCAATTTCCCCGATGAGAACTTCCGCGCGTGGGTTTTATCATCCTGCGACACCAGTGGGAATGGCTACCTCACCCTGTATGAGCGGTCGCGGCAACAGTATATAGATGTCAGCTCGAAGGGAATCAAATCGCTGACGGGCATCGAACTGTTTTACGAAGCCCTGTCGATAAACTGTTCCGACAACAACCTGACCACTCTCGACCTCACGGCCAACACCAAGATGACGCACCTCTACTGCAATAAGAACGAGCTGACGGCCATCAACCTGCCCGACAAGGGACCGCTCAGGGGAATCAAGTGTGCCTGCAACAAGCTCAACGGGCAGGCAATGATGCAGATCATCAATAAGCTGACGCCCAACAATGGAGCCTACATTGACGCAATATACAACGAGAACGAGCAAAACATATTCACCCAAAGTCACCTCGACGCCATCAACGACCTGTACTGGACAGCCAGCTACTGGGACGGCGCACTGTGGCAGGATATTACATACGGCTGCTGGCTCAATTCCACCAACTTCCCCGATGCGAAGTTCCTAACGTGGGCCAAAGAGCTGGATGCTAACGCCACCGGATGGCTCGAACCCCAGGAACTGGCCATCAGGAAAATGGATGTCAGAGACATGAACATTGCCAGTCTCAAAGGCATCCATTTCTTCACGAAGCTTGACTCGCTCAATTGTCTGGGCAACAAACTCACGTCGCTGAGTCCGGACAAGAACTATGAGCTGACGTTCCTGAACTGCAGCAAAAACCCCAATTTGAGCACGCTCAACGTCATGGCCAACAAAAAGCTGAAAAAACTGTCGTGCTATTCGTGCAACCTGTCGTCGCTCGACGTGAGTTACAACAAGGAACTGACATTCCTCTCGTGCAGCGTCAACGACTTGTCGTCGCTCGACCTGAAGACCAACACCAAGCTGACGTATGTGGAGTGCGACCAGAATGCACTGACTGAGCTCGACCTGGCGAAGAACGCCCAAATCACTACGCTCTATTGCTATGGCAATCAGCTCACTTCGCTCAATATGCCGAACAGCGTTTATCTGAAAAAGCTCTATTGCTACAACAATCAGCTGGCTTCGCTCGATTTGTCGAAATGCACTGCCCTGGAGGAACTGGTGTGCAGCCACAATCCGCTGACCGCCCTCGACGTGAGCAAGAACACAAAGCTGACGAGGCTGAACTGTGGCTGGTGCCAGCTGACCACGCTCGACGCCACCACCTGCAACGGCAGTCTCAGATGCAACAACAACCAGCTCACGTCGCTCACGCAGGGCGGAAGCTACACGTTGATAAGCTGCCACAACAACCGCCTCGTGGGCGAGCAGATGGCAGCGGTGATGAAGGCCAAGGCCTATGGCACCGATGCCACGCTCTATGTGTTCGACGCAGAAAGCACCACCGAGCAAAACGTGTGCACGAAGGCCGACGTCATGCTGGCCTCCCCGTCGTGGACCGTGCTCTGCCGCACCGACAGCCAGGAGTCGGGACAGTACCTCGGATACACCTTCCACAGTGAGGACAGCGCAGGCGCGTGGTGGATCTATCCGGGCAGTGGCGCAGTGCCCACAGGCATAGAGGCCGTTGCCGCCGACGGCGCGACGCCCGCCTACAACCTGAAAGGACAGCGCGTGGGCAGCGGATACCGCGGAATCGTGGTGACGGAAGGCAAAAAAGTACTGAGGAAATAGCTGCACATGATATAAATCAAAAAACACGTGCTAAAAATCAAAATTTAGATTGCTAAAGCTTAAAAAGCGTTTAACTTTGCAGCCATAATTACTACTGCTAATTGATGAAGAAACATCTACTAATGCTACTCATGCTGCTCATTGCAGTCACGGGTTTTAGTAAAAGCAAGAAAAGAATGGTGCGTCCATTGTTCCCCGACGGTACGCCCATTCCTGCTTGGTTTAGCGACACCTCCCGCGTCGACGTGGCTTCGCTGGGCCGCCAGTATGTGGTGACCGACTACGGCGTGAAGCCCGACAGCACGCTGCTTCAGACCGAGGCTTTGCAACGCGTCATTGACCGTGCGGCCAACGACGGCGGCGGTGTGGTGGTCATTCCGCGCGGCACGTTCCTCAGCGGATCGCTCTTCTTCCGTCAGGGCACACACCTCTTGGTGCAGGAAGGCGGCCGACTGAAGGGCAGCGACCGCATTCGCGACTTCAAGCTGCTCGACACGCGCATGGAGGGACAGAGCATCAAATACTTCGCCGCTTTGGTGAATGCCGACGGTGTGGACGGATTCACCATCAGCGGACCCGGCACCATCGACGGCAACGGACACCTCTACTGGGAGGAGTTTTGGATTCGCCGCCAGTACAACCGCCAGTGCACGAACCTCGAGGCCATGCGCCCCCGTCTCACCTACATCTCCAACAGCACCAACGTAACGGTGCAGGACGTGCGCCTGGTGAACAGCCCGTTCTGGACCAACCACGTATACCACAGCGATCATGTGCGCTATCTGGGTTGCTACATCTATGCCCCCACCGAGAACGTCTTTGCCGCTGAGCCCCAGCGCGGTGCGCCCAGCAGCGACGCCATCGACATAGACTTCTGCCACGATGTGCTCGTCCATGGCTGCTACATGCACGTCAACGACGACGCCGTGGTGCTGAAGGGCGGCAAGGGAACGTGGGCCGATCAGGACCCGAAGAACGGTCCCAACTACAACATCATCATCGAAGACTGTGTCTATGGAAAGGTGCATGGCTGTCTGACGCTGGGCAGCGAGTCGGTCCACGACCGCAACGTCATTCTGCGCCACTGCCATGCTGAGCAGGCCAACCGCGTGCTCTGGCTGAAGATGCGCCCCGACACGCCGCAGCACTACGAGTACGTCAGTGTGGAGGACTTCACCGGCTCGTGCGGCAGCTTCCTCGTGGTGAGGCCCTGGACGCAGTTCTTCAAGCCCGAGGATCGTGCGGATATGCCCCTCTCGCAGTGCAACAACATCACGTTGATACGCATCAACATGACGTGCAAGAACTTCTTCGATGTGGGAGCATCGGACAAATACCGGCTGACAGACTTCACGTTCGACAGCTGCAACGTGCAGGACGAGGCCTGCGCCTTCGACAGCTCCATCATTGAGAACACCGTGGTGAGACAGCTCACCGTGAACGGAGTGGCCGTGAAATAAGCGGTAGTGGAGACTCGCTTCGGTGTAGACAAGGCGAACAAGTCGCGCGCAGACGCGTATATATAATAAGGTGTAACTGAAAACCTTCCGGTAAGGAAAAATCTATACAATAATAAATAACTATCACATGAATTACAAAAGGTTTATCAATGGGACATTCCTATCGGTAACAGCCATGTCAGTAGCGCTTGCATTCTCACCGTTGGTGGGTGTGCAATCTGCCGTTGCAGCTCCTCAGGAGGTGCAGCAGTCTGACGTCATCACCGGAACGGTGGTCGACGAGAGTGGCGAGACCATCATAGGAGCAACCGTCGTTGTCGTAGGTGGCAACGCATCCCAAGGAACAGTGACTGACTTTGATGGTAACTTCTCTATCAAGTGTAAGGCCGGTCAGAAACTGCAAATCACTTATGTGGGTTACAAGACAGAAGTCGTCACGGCTCAGAGCGGTATGAAGGTAGTGATGAAGAGCGACGCCGTATCACTCGAAGCCGTCGAGGTCGTAGCCTATGGTGTTCAGAAGAAGGTTACCGTCACCGGTGCTCTTTCTTCTGTGAAGAACGAAGACCTGGTGCGTACTCCGGTGTCTTCAGTCAACAACGTGCTGGCTGGTCAGCTCTCGGGTGTGACCACCGTTCAGTACTCGGGTGAGCCGGGTAGCGACGCTGCCAGCATCTTCGTCCGCGGTAAGGCCACATGGGTCGACGCCAACCCGCTCATCCAGGTGGACGGCGTGGAGCGCGACATGTGGGACATCGACCCCAACGAAATTGAGAGCATCACCGTGCTGAAGGACGCATCGGCAACGGCTGTGTTCGGTGTGCGAGGCGCCAACGGCGTCATCCTTATCACCACCAAGCGCGGTGCTGAGGGTAAGGCACGCATCACCGCCAGTGCTTCGTTCTCGGCTATGACGCCGACCAAGATGGTGGAACTGGCCAACTCCTACGAGTATGCCAACTTCTACAACCAGATGCTGGCCAACGACGGACAGGAGCCACAGTTCTCTGAATATGTCATCAAGAAGTTCCAGGATGGCAGCGACCCCATCCGCTTCCCGAGCATGAACTGGGCCGACTACATCATGAAGGACGTCACCCTGCAGCAGCAGCACAACATCAACATCTCCGGTGGTAACAACAAGGTACGCTACTTCATCTCCGCCGGTATGTTCACACAGGACGGTCTGTTCAAGCAGTTTGGCGCCGACTATGACTTCGGTTATCAGTATCAGCGTTTCAACTATCGTGCCAATGTTGACCTGAACGTCACCAAGACCACGCTGCTCAGCGTGAACGTGGCCGGTAAGGTGGACGACAAGAGCGCACCCCGCACAGGTCAGGGCTCTGGCGGTATGATCAAGGCCATCTATCAGGCCACGCCGTTTGTCAGCCCGGGCATCGTAGACGGACGCTACATCATCAACTCCGCATCCATCAACGATAACCTGAACTTTGAGCAGAACAAGCAGAACATGCTGCCCTTCATCGGTTCCTCTCCGATGACATACTACGCTTATCAGCCCGGTGCCTTCCAGGACAATGCCAACAAGCTGAGCTTCGACTTGATTCTCGACCAGAAGCTCGACTTCATCACCAAGGGTCTGTCTGCCAAGCTGAAGGGTTCGTACAACAGCTCGTTCTCTTCTCGCCGCACCATCACCGCCGAGGTGGCCAACTACACACCGGTGCTGCAAGAGGACGGTCAGTCCATCCTCTATCGCAAGAATGGCGACACCACACCGCCGGCTTATTCAACGGCTATCAGTGGTGGCGGACGTAACTGGTACTTCGAAGGTTCGGTGAACTACAGCCGCGCTTTCGGCCAGCACACCGTGTCGGCACTGGCCCTCTATAACCAGAGCAAGGACTACTACATCAGCGGTAACTATCCCGACATCCCCCGTACATACGTGGGTCTGGTGGGACGTATCACTTACGACTGGAACAACCGCTACATTGCCGAGTTCAACATCGGTTACAACGGTTCTGAGAACTTCGCCCCCGGCAAGCGCTTTGGTACCTTCCCCGCAGGATCTATTGGATGGGTCATCAGCGACGAGGCATTCTTCAAGCCCCTCAAGAAGGTGTTCAGCTTCATGAAGCTTCGTGCATCGTGGGGTCTCGTTGGTAACGACAAGATCGGTGGTAGCCGATTCATGTTCGTACCCGACCCATACTTCGTCAACACAACGGCTCTGGCTGAACGTATCGGTAAAGACACCAACCCGTATGCATACGACTTCGGTGTTGAGAACGGAACCGTTTCCAAAGGTGCCGTGGAGGCATCGAAGAACAATCCCGACGTGACGTGGGAGAAGGCCTTCAAGCAGGACTATGGTGTCGACGTGAACTTCCTGGGCGACCGCCTGCGCGGTGTGTTTGACTACTTCCGTGAGCATCGTACCGACATTCTGGTGTCCAACCTCACGGCACCTTCTGTGCTCGGCTTCACATTGCCGCCAAGCAACCTTGGTGAGGTGAACAGCTGGGGTTGGGAAGCATCGCTCAACTGGCAGGACAAGATCGGTCAGGACTTCCGCTACTGGGCCAAGCTGAACGTTTCTTACAACCAGAACGAAATCGTCGAGAAATATGAGACTCCGCAGGCCTATGAGTACATGTATGAGCGTGGCAAGCGCATCGGCTCGCGTTCGCTCTACAAGTTCTGGAAGTACTATTACCAGGGTGCTGAGGCCGACTATGAGAAAGAGTTCGGCAGCGCATTCCCCAAGCAGTTTGTGGGAACGCTGATGCCCGGTGACGCAGTCTATGTGGACCTCAACCAAGATGGCAAGATCGATGGTAACGACATGTTCCGTGGAAACGCCTATACCGATGATCCCGAATACATTGCCGGTCTGACGCTCGGCTTCCAGTGGAAGGGCTGGTCGTTCAACACTCAGATGACAGCCGCATGGAATGTGAGCCGTGTCATCTCCGACGTGTTCCGCCGTCCGTTCCAGGCAGCCAGCACCAATACCGACGGTGGTCTGCTGAAATACCACCTCGACCACACCTGGACGGTGGACAACCCGTCGCAGGATGCAGAATATCCGCGTGCCACATGGCTTAACGGCGACCAGAACTATGCTAATTCTACTCTCTTTGAGAAGGACTCCAAGTACTTCCGTGTGAAGACCGTTCAGCTGGCCTACGATTTCAACATGCCATTCATGAAGGCGCTCGGCCTCACGCAGTTGCAGCTTGCACTCAGCGGCTACAACCTGCTGACTGTTTCACCCTACCTCTGGGGTGACCCCGAGACTCGTGCCAGCAACTCGCCTTCCTATCCGTTGCAGCGCTCCTATACGATCAGTCTGAAAGTGGGATTCTAAAACATATAAAATAAATAAGGTTATGAAAATACAACATATATTCTGTGCTTCAGCCATTGCCTTGGCATCGGTCGCTGCATTCACGGCATGTACCGATGAGATAAAGGTCGGCAATAGCTTCATTGAAAAGGCACCGGGCGGAACCGTTACCATCGACACTGTGTTCAACAGTGCCGAGTACACACGCCAGTTCCTCACCGGTATCTACGGCATGCAGTATTATGGCCTGCCTTTCTCCAGTGCAAGCGGCATTCCTACCAGCCAGCATGCCTATCAGGGAAAGCTCGACGGTCTGACAGACATCTATCAGGTGCACTGGAACGGACTGGCCATCTACAATAGCTACTACGGAAACACGCTTTCTGCCAACGACGACCCCGTGATGTCGTTCCGCAACGACAAGGTGTGGGCAGCAGTACGTCAGGCTTTGCTTCTCCTTGAGAACATCGACCGTGTGCCAGATCTCAGCGCAGAAGAAAAGGCCAGCATGGTGGCTCAGACCAAGTGTCTGATTGCTGCCCGCTATTTCGACCTCTTCAGCTGCTATGGCGGACTGCCCATCGTCGACCATGTCTACTCTGGTCTCGAGGGTACCTATCCTGAGCTGCGCCGCAGTTCGGTTGAGAAGACTGTTGAATTCATGGTCCGACTGCTCGATGAGGCCATTCCTAATCTGCGTTGGGCTTGGGACGGCAACACCACCGACACCGACGCCTTCAACAACACCGGTCGCTGGACGGCAGCTGGTGCCATGGCCCTGAAAGCAAAGATTCTGCTTTTCGCAGCATCACCGCTCTTTAATGCCGACCAAGGCTATTTCGGCGGCACGACACAGGCCGAGAAGGACAGCCTCGTATGGTATGGCGACTTCAAGCAGAGCCGCTGGGAGCGTGCTGAGCAGGCTTGTCGCGACTTTTTCGCCGCCAATGGCGAAGGCGACCCCTCAAGTCTTTCTCTGGGAACGGCTGGAAAGTTCTATCAGCTGACACAGGCCACCGAGAAGTCGGCCGACGCTTATCGTCAGGCTTATCGCATGGGTTACATCCATCAGGGCAGTCACGAGGTCATCCACTCTACACGCGTGGCCACCGTCTATGGTTCTCAGGGTACTTATTCCTGGTGGAACTGGGTTGGTCTCGGACGTAACTCCTACTGCCCGACAGTGGAGTACGAGGAAATGTTCCCGTGGTCAAACGGCGAGCCCTTTGAGTGGGACGATGCCACTGGCGCACCAAAAGAGCCGAAATACGCCATCCTCAACCAGGCTAATCAGAAGCTTGTCCTCGACGGACAAATCTTCTACAGCCCTGTCGTGAAGTCTGGACGTGTCACGCTGCGTAAGTATGCTGTCCGCGACCCGCGTCTCTATGAGAACGCCATCGTCAACGGACAGCAGATAACCCTCGACTGGACGACCGGTAAGTCTTCAGGCGATATCTACGAACTCTGGATTGGTGGTCAGCATGCTGCACAGACCATTGCAAAGGCAACAGGCGAAATCGTTGAGCAGCTGACGACAAGATTTCCGACGGGCTTTGGTACCATCAAGTACTATCTCGGTGAGGAATACCACCGTAAGTATATGCACTGGGTGTACCTGAGCTACGACGAAATGCTTCTTATGTGGGCAGAGGCTCTTGCTGAGACAGGCAGGATGAATGAAGCCCTGAACTGCGTGAACCGCGTTCGTGCACGCGTGGGCCTTGATCCGCTGGAGAAGTTCATGCCCGAACTCAGCAGCAACAAGGACAAACTTATCGAGGAAATCCTTCGTGAGCGTGCCTGTGAGCTGGGTATGAGCAACAACCGCTACTACGACATGGTTCGCCGCAAGCGCACAGACTGGATGACCAAGGAACTGCACGGCATGAAGATTACCCGTCTGCAGAACGTCATGGGCAACTACATTGAGAACTACTCGCCGTACTATGGCACAGACAAGGACAACGGCGTGGCCGAGCCCGACCACTTCCGTTACGAGAAGTTCACACTGCAGAACCGTCGCCGCGTCTTGTGGGATCTTGATCCCAATTCCAACGACGTGAAGAAGTGGTTGCTCTTCCCGATGCCTATCACCGAAATCAACAAGGGATACGGCATGGTGCAGAATCCTGGCTGGGAGTAATTCTTTTCCAGATGAAAGAATCAATGATTTAAAGATTTAAGATTATGAAGAAAAATAATATATTCGTGTTGTCGTTGCTTGCAGGCCTCTGCCTGCCGGCATCCGCACAGCAAGACAGTATTGCGCTGACGGGCAACGCCTTTGTCGACCAGACCATCGATGTGGGTGCGCAGAAGGTGTTCAGCCGTGAGCAGTCTACATCGTCGGCATCTGTGATTACACGCGAGAATGTAGACAAAAGGTCAGCCAAGAACATCGGAAACTCCATCCTTGGTCAGGGAAACGGTCTGATCTCACTCGACGGGGCAGGCACCTACTTCACCAAGAATCCTACATTCTATGTGCGCGGACTGCAGAGCCTCAGCACCAGCAATCCACTGATTCTTGTGGATGGCGTGGAGCGTGAGATCTCGGTCGTCGCTCCCGAGGAAGTGGAGAGCGTCACCATCCTCAAGGATGCCGCCGCCACCGCCCTCTATGGCTATAAGGCTGCCAATGGCGCTATCTTGATTACCACCAAGCGCGGTAAATATAATGCCAATGAGATGTCGGTGCACTATGACCACCTTATTAATTATCAGACCAACCGTCCGAAGTTCATCAACGGCGCTACCTATGCATCGGCCATGAACGAAGCGCTGGCCAATGAAGGCAAGGCTCCCCGCTATGATGCCAATGCCATGGCAGGGTTCCAGAGCGGACAGTATCCCTTCCAGTATCCCAGCGTCAACTGGGTGGACGAGACCTTCCGTCACCATGGCGTCACCAATAAGATGGGCGTTGACTTCTCTGGTGGTGGCAGCCGCTTCCGCTACTACACTGCTCTTAACCTGCTCTCTGACAAAGGCTTCATCAAGAGTCCTAACGAGACCAAGGGCTTCAGCACACAGGACAAGTACGTGCGTGGCAATCTCCGCGTGAACCTCGACATCGACCTCACTCCGACCACGATGCTCAAGGTGAACATGAGTGGCTTGCTGAGTGAAGAGTCGCAGCCTGGCAATCAGGCCAACCTGTGGGACAACATCTATAACCTGCCGTCGGCTGCCTTCCCCATCAAGAGTGAGGACGGCGACTGGGGTGGCAACTCCACTTGGGCAGGCACTCTGAACCCAGTGGCTCAGTCTACCGACGCTGCCTACTACAAGATTCACGAGCGTGGCCTCTTCGCCGACATGACACTCCAGCAGGACCTCTCTGCTTGGATTGAAGGACTGGGTCTCTTCCTGAAGCTTGGTTACGACACCTATAGCACACTCTATGAGAACCACAGCAAGACCTACGTCTACGGTTCTTATCCTGCTGTGTGGACCGATGGCGTGATGTCAAAGGGAACCTACTTCACTGGTGGTGAGCGCACCGAGATGGGACAAGGCTCTGGCACCAGCGCATTCGCACGTCGTCTGATTGCCGCCGGTGGTCTGAACTTCGACCGCACGTTTGGCAACAGCAACATTTACAGCCAGTTGAAGTGGGACTACGACTATCAGCACACCAATGGTGGCAACAGTTCCATCTATCGTCAGAACTATTCTTGGTGGACCCATTACGGATATCAGGGTAAGTATCTGGCCGACCTCGCACTCGTCTACAGCGGTTCCAGCCGACTGGCTCCCGACACGAAGTGGGCTTTCTCACCGACCGTTTCTCTGGCCTGGGTGGCATCCAAGGAGAACTTCCTCAAGGATTCCAGCTGGCTCGACTTCCTGAAGTTCCGCGCATCGTTCGGCAAGCTCAATGCCGACTATCTGCCTGGCGACGACATGGACGTCTGGACATACTACACGCAGAGCTACAGCGTGAGCGGAGCCTCGGCCTACTATTTCGTCGACGCTACTGCCGCACAGGATATCTATGGCACCACTACGCTTGGTACGATGGCAACCGTGGCTCCCAGTCATGAGAAGGCCAACAAGTTCAACGTCGGTTTCGACGCAACGCTCTTCAAGGGCCTGAACATTGAGTTCGACTACTTCTTCAACCACCGCTACGACATCTGGTGCTCGGGTGCTGGTGCTTACACCGCCCTCATCGGATTCGGCGCACCTTATGTGAATGCAGGTGTTGTTGACCAGAGCGGTATCGACGCTGCTGTTGACTTCACCCACAGCTTTGGCGAGCTGAAGCTGAATCTCGGTGGTAACGTGACCTTCGCCAAGAGCGAGATCAAGGACATGGCCGAGGAGCCCCGTGCATTTGAGAACCTTGTGCAGACCGGTGACCCGCTGAAATCAACTTATGGTCTCATCGCCGAGGGCCTGTTCACCAGTCAGGCTGAGATTGACGCAGCACCGCGTCAGACCTTCACTACCGTTCGTCCCGGTGACATCCGCTACCGCGACGTCAACCAGGATGGCATGGTTGATGCAAACGATAAGGTACGTCTGGGCTACAGCACCACGGCTCCTGAGCTCTTCTACTCGTTCCACCTGGGTCTCGAGTATAGGAATTTCGGCATCGACGCCATGTTCCAGGGTGTAGGCCGCTACAGCGCTGTGCTCAACACGCAGGGCTACTATTGGGGTCTCATCAACAACAGCAGTCTTGCACAGCAGGTGTACGACAACCGCTGGAGTCCGTCAAACAACGTGGCCACGGCAGAGTTCCCGCGCCTGAGCTCGGAGAGCAACGCCAACAACTACCAGACCAGTTCCTACTGGCTGCGTGACCGTTCTTACCTGAAGCTCCGCAACATCGAGCTCTACTATCATCTGCCCCAGTCGCTTCTCCAGCCCACGAAGATCATCAAGGGCGCCAAGATCTACTTGCGTGGCATCGACCTCTTCACCTTCGATCATCTCGACGAAGTGGATGCAGCATCCTATGGTATCGCTGCACCGCTCACACGCAGCGTGGCCCTGGGTGTATCGGTTGACCTCTAATCCTATATGTGTATAATGATAGAGAAGAATCAAAAAACAAGTAAGATTATGAAAATCAAGAATATACTGAGTCTCGCGGCCGCAGCATTGGTGCTAACCGCATGCAGCGACAAGATGGACTATAAGGAATACAGCGTCTACGACGAGGACTACGTGAAGACCATGTTTGGCCGTGCTGCTGGTCTGGTAACGTCGGCCTACAATGACCTGGACTACGATTTTGGCAACTACAGCGGCGCCCTGCTTGCTTCGGCTACCGACGAGTCGGTCTATAGCCACACGGGTAACGCCATCGAGAAGTTCTATGATGGCGGCTGGAGTGCAACGAGCAACAACGATGCCTCGCTGTGGACCAAGTGCTGGCGTGGCATCAGCTATGCCAACCTCTTCCTCGACAAGTTCAAGGATGAGACGTTTGAAGAATACCTCACCGACCTCGACTACAAGCAGGAGCTCCATCAGTATCAGAACCTGCAGTATGAGGCCCGATTCCTCCGTGCCTACTACTATTTCCTGCTGGTACGTTCTTTCGGCGGTGTGCCCCTCATTACGAAGAACATGGAAGCCGATGAAGCCAACGTTCAGCCCCGCGTCTCTTCCGACGAGATCTTCCAGTTCATCAACTCAGAATGTGCTGCCATCCAGGACGAGATTGTCAAGGACTACAGCGACCTGGGCAACATGCAGCTGAAGAGCAAGAACGAGACTGGCCGTGTGAACAACCTCTGCGTGCTCGCCCTCAAGGCCCGCGCAGCGCTCTATTATGCAAGCCCGCTGTTCAACCCCAGTGGCGACAAGAACCGCTGGCTTGCGGCAGCTCAGGCCAACAAGGAACTCATCGACGAGTGCAAAGGACGTGGCATGAAGCTCAGCAAGGACTATGGCAGTCTGTTCCAGAAGGACAACTGGCAGAACTCCGAGGAGTGCATCTTCGTGCGCCGCATCTCTTCCGCTTCCAACAGCTTTGAGAAGTACAATTTCCCCATCGGTCTTGAGAATGCTGGCGGTGGCAACTGCCCCACTCAGAACCTTGTGGATGCCTACGAGATGACCAACGGCAAGGCCATCACCGATCCCGAGAGCGGCTACGACCCGCAGAACCCCTATGCTGGTCGCGACGCTCGTCTGGCCATGACCGTTGCCGTGAATGGCGAGCAGTGGCCCAACAACACGCTCGAGACCTTCGACGGTGGTGCCAACGGCGCTCCCATCGCCTACGCCACTCCTACGGGCTACTATCTGAAGAAGTATGTGAACAAGAGCCTCACCATCGGTGCCCTCAATGCTACCACTGAGCGTCACCACTGGGTGATTTTCCGTCTGGCTGAGTTCTACCTCAACTATGCCGAGGCCATGTTCAACTACACGGGCAGTGGCTACGAGGCCGCCAGCGGTTTCAACATGACTCCTGCCGCAGCCATCAATGTGGTTCGCACCCGTGCCGGACAGCCTGCAATGGCTACCGACCTCAGTGCAGCTGCCTTTGCAGAGCGTCTGCAGAACGAGCGCTTTGTGGAGCTGGCATTCGAAGGCCACCGCTTCTACGACCTGCGCCGCTGGAAGCTGGCAGGCGACCCGAAGTACCGCACCATCAAGTCGATGAAGATCACCAAGACTGGCGAAGACACCTTCAACTATCAGGTGGTGAATGACACGCAGACCCGTTCCTACTGGGACGACAAGATGTACTTGTTCCCCATCGCACAGAGCGAGATTCTCAAGTCGGGTGGCGTGCTCACGCAGAACCCTGGCTGGTAATCCTTTCCATACCCACTGGCAGAGACGGTTCTTGACAAGACAGGTCTCCGCCAGTGGGTCAACTCTTGCAAAGCAACAAGAATAAATGTTAAATAGACAATAAATGTTGTCGTTTACAATTTATTTCGTAACTTTGCAGCGGAAACAGAACAAAAAAAGAACCATTTAATACATTATTACTTACTTAAAAATTATTTGTTATGAGAAAATGTTACTCTTTATTGACAGCTTTGCTGGCACTCTTTGCCATCAATGCTCATGCCGACCGTATTCTCTACACCGAGAACTACGAGGCAGGTAGCGTGCCCTCTACATGGACCGTCAACGGTGGTACCGGATCCATCGCTGGTGACTCTGAGGGTAAGTACTTTTCTTTTGCCCTGGGTCAGAACAACGGCCGTTCGGCTCACTGCCTCTGGGGTGAGAGCATCTTCGATGCCGTGAAGGAAGGCCTGACCGAGTATTCTGTCAGCGTGGACTTCCAGTTCCAGGCTTTCGGCACCAACCAGTACAATGGTGAGTTTGCCATCTTCTCTGGCGAGAAGTGCGTGAAGACCAACGGTAACGCCGGAGGTAACTGGGATCCCTATTGCCTTGTTTCACCCAACTGTCTGTTCGACATGAACGAGTCTGAGGCCGCCATCAAGGAGATGGAGACCAAAGATCCTACCCTGTGGTATGTCAACGGCGACGTCGATGACAACTTCAACCTCATTCAGGGTTCATGGTATACACTCGTCCTGACCGTCAATGTGGCAACCCGCGAGGTGAGCTATACGCTCGATGACCTCGATGGTACCTTCCACAAGGCAGGTTCCAAGACTCTTGCCGAAGACGCCAGCGTCTATGCCAGCGGTCTCTATCTGATGAACGCTCGCTATCAGTCTGTCATCAACGTTGACAACATCAAGGTTTCCATCCCTGGTGACTATGCCAACAATCCTGTGATTGCTCTTACAGGTCTGAACATGAACGAGCGCACCTACACCATCTCCTTCATGGAGGGCGAGACGCTCCACCTCACCACTACCGAGGGCGAGGAGAAGCTGATTGGCTACTATGACACAGGCGATATCCCCGGTGCTTACAACTACACCACCACCACTTCTGGTACCATCAAGGCCTACACCACTATTGGTTCCATGACCTCTGAGACCGTTACCATGGACGTGGTCTGCGAGCCCATTGTGCTCCCCATGCCTACCTACAACATCGTTTCTGCTTCCGAGGGCTTTGAGAAGACCTATCAGTTCACCGTCGACAACTCTGCTGTTGAGATGCAGCCGGAGATCTTCATGGACTTCGCATTCAAGTCTGACAATGGCACTGACGACTTCACTCTGGAGAACCAGAACAATGGTGTCAACGTGACCGTTCCTTCTAAGGGTACGCTGACCATCACCACCAAGGCCCTTGGCTATGCCAATGGCACCGCTACTGTGGTCAACGATCAGGAGTATGCACAGAAGTATGACATCGATATCCAGCACATCACTGCTGAGGAGCTCCTTGCCAAGGGCTTCGAGAAGATGGATGACCTCAACTCTTCGACTACATCAGGTGAGAGCAACTGGACAGGCCGTCTGCGCATGTACTTCCAGATTGCTACTGGTGAGAAGGACGATGAGGGCAAGGATATCTACACCAACTATCCTGTCTACGGCTTCACAGAAGATGCCAACGGCAATCCCACTGGCTACGAGCCCATCCAGCGCTATCGTTTCCTCCAGTCGAAGCTGAACGAGGAGACCGCTCACTCGCTCTTCGCCCCGATGTACGTTTGGTACGGCACCACTGGTGTTGACAAGAGCTACTACGAGGAAGACGGTGTGACTCCGAAGGTTGACCCCGCAGGCGCTCCCGGTGGTACCACCAACCTCCAGGTGAAGCTTGGCATCGGTATCGTATTCTCTGGTCAGGTCAATGACGATGAGAACTACAACCCCAACAGCATCTCTTACTCTCCGATTCTCATCAACACCACCACAATGGGTGTTGACGGTCTGACCGACAACGACATGATTGTGGTTGCCAAGATTGACAACTACGGTGGTGGCGCTATCCACCCGCAGTTCCCCGTTGGCACCGATCCCGAGGCAGCAAAGGTAGAGTACAAGAAGATGAACCTCGGTGGCGTGTTCACCGTTGTCAAGGGTACTGAGACCTTCTCCCTCTATCGTGTTGACACCGCCCTCAACCGCGTGGTTGTTCTTACCCCGGGCAATCCCGATGGCATTGAGGAGATGACCACAGCTATCGTTTCCGACCACAACGCACCCATCTTCAACCTGAGTGGTGTGCAGGTGAACGCCAACAGCCTGCGTCCTGGCATCTATGTCAAGCAGGGCAAGAAGTTCATCGTTCGCTAAGCAATTTTCATAATTTAGCGCTTTATATTCAGAATCTCCGTGCTCATTCATTTGGGCGCGGAGATTTTTGTATGCTCGGCATGAGTATTGTCTAATGGGTGCAAGTCCCGAGTGAGCCCTAATAGCGGGAATCACATAGCCAAGAGCAAGGGTGTCCTCCGTGAGGTGGAATCCGAAAGAAGCTGGCGGCAAACATCTGGCCTG
>JAFWQE010000083.1 GCA_017509155.1 Prevotella sp. | reverse complement strand
TTTGGGAGTTTGGGAGTTTAGGAGTTTGGACAATAGTGAATTTGCGGTGTCCCCGCAACAAGTATCGTCTAAACTCCAGCGGCTGAAAGCCGCGGAAACTCCCAAACTCCTAAACTCCCCAAACATGCGGAACTTGAATTAATGAAGATAAGCTATCAAAAGGAGAGATTGGCAGCTGCGTGGTATACACCTACGGTGTCGACGGTCGCAAGCCGCGGGGGGAGTATGGCACGGTGGGCTACACGGTGAGCATGCCTCAGACGTCGGTGATGAGGCAGGACGTGACGGAGCAGACGCGCGACGCGTTCACGGTGAGCCAGACGTATGATTCCTGCGGCAGTGTGGAGTACATCAACGGACGCTCGACCTTGGTCGCTTTGCTTGCAAAGAATGCCTCTCGCCTTCGCGTGGATGGTGGCTTTGTGAGTATCACCGGAACGCCCGTCTATTACTATAACCTACAGGATCATCTGGGCAGCAACCGTGCCGTGCTCAACGCCAGTGGTACGCTCGTACAGACCGACTAATATGGTGGCGAAGGTTCTGTCATTGACTCTTTGACGATTTACTATTTACAATAAGTGACGAATCAAAATTAACTAATATGACTCAACTTTCGCAAGTTGATGGAGTTCAGGAGTTACAGGAGTTACAGGAGTTCTCTGCAAGCAGAGCGAACAAGTTCGAGCGCAGACAATACTTCCAACCCCTGTAAACTGACGCAAAGGGAGCCTTCAGCACTATCGTCTGTAACTCCTGTAACTCCTGAACTCCTGAACTCCAAGAAGTTGAGCGAATGCGAAACTTGAATATATTGACTATATTTGTTCATCTACTTATCATCACGGCTATCCACTTATTTACCCAAAAGGGTGATTGCTTAGAGGCGGGATTGTTGTACCTTTGCACTGCAAAAAGAGAGAAGTGACGGGGAAAAAGAATAAAATGATGGCTGAGGGCTAAAAAAGTTGGCATTTTGTTTGCAGATTAAAAGAAAATGTGTAATTTTGCAACCGAAATAGAACTTTTAAAGTAAAAAACAATGAAGAATGTTGCATTTGCATGGTGGTGGCGCAGCTCAGGATTGAAAAAGTCGTGAGGCACTAAAGCCGTGTGGATGAATAACAAGAAGAGATATTCCGAAGAAGGCCTGCCGTTGCGACGACAGGCCTTCTTTAATATCCTGCTAAGGGGGGAAGACCAGAACTACAACCTCCCCCAGCCCCTCCGAAGGAGGGGAGTGCCTACCGGGCAGATTATGCCCAGATGGGCATTCCGAGACAGTCCGTGATAGTCCGTGGCAAAAAGAAAAACCGAGTCTGTCCGTGATAGTCCGTGGCAAGAAAACAACAATAATCAAATAGAACATAAGCTAAGAATGAAGATGGAAATGAAAGAGATTCTGAACCGAATGCTCAACCATGAGGAGCTTTCGAGAGAGGAGATGAAGAATGTGCTCGTGGGAATCACGCGGAGTGAGTTTCCCGAGGAACAGATTACGGCGTTGCTGACAGGCTTGCAGATGCGTGGCATCACGGTGGACGAGCTGCTGGGCTTCCGCGACGGTATCTTGGAGACGGGCGTGCCTGTGCCGCTGGACTGTGACCGCTACATCGACGTGGTGGGAACGGGCGGCGACCGCAAGAATACGTTCAACATCTCGACAACGAGTTGCTTCGTCATAGCGGGCGCTGGCTATAAGGTGGCCAAGCATGGCAACTATGCCGCCACGTCGACCAGCGGAGCCTCGAACGTGATTGCCCATCACGGCATCAAGTTCACCGACGACATCGACCGGCTGAACCGCAGTCTGAACGAGTGTGGCATTGTCTATCTGCATGCCCAGCTCTTCGCCAAGGCGATGAAGTTTGTGGGTCCCATCCGCAAGGCCCTGCAGTTCCCGACGTGCTTCAATCTGCTGGGACCTATCGTGAATCCCTCGCGGCCGCAGTGCCAGTTGCTGGGCGTGGCCACGCTCGACCAGATGTGACTATATAATAATGTGTACCAGAAGATAGGCATCGACTATGGCATCGTGAACAGCATCGACGGCTACGACGAGATATCGCTGACAGGCGACTTCAAGGTGACCACCAATCAGTATGAGCGCATCTTCAAGCCTCAGGACCTTGGCTTCGACATAGCCAAGCCCGAGGAACTGGTGGCCGGGGCGAGTGAAGAAGAGGCTGCTGCCATCTTCGACAGTGTACTGCAGAACCGCTGCCTGCCTGCCCAGAAGAACATCGTGCTGGCCAATGCCGCCTTTGCCATACAGGTGCTGGAGAAAGGACAGAAACCGATTGAGGAATGCGTAGAGATAGCCCGCGAGAGCATCGACAGCGGAAGGGCATGGAAGACGTTCTTGAAGTTTGCGGAGCTGAATAAGTGAAAAGTGATAAGTGAGAGGTGAGGGAGGATGGATGAAGGCTTGTTGGGTGTTGGTGTATAGTAGCTAATGAGACCATCACACCTCCAACCATCCTCTATCTACCAAGCCATCATCCATCACCCTTCATCCATCACCCACCACCCATCACCCATCACCCATCACCCATAACAATGAAAGATGTATTACAAGAGATAGTGGCACATAAGCGCGTGGAGCTGGAGATGTGGAAGAAACAGCTGAGCGAGCGAGAGATTCACAGACTGACGGAACAGTATGTGGACGAACACCCCGACGTGCTCTCCATGCATCAGGCGCTGACGACGTCGACGAGTGGCATCATCGCCGAGTTCAAACGGCGTTCGCCCTCAAAGGGCTGGATAATGGAAGAGGGCAGGGCCGACGTCATACCCTTGGACTACCAGCGCAACGGTGCTGCCGCGCTGAGCATCCTGACCGACGAGAAATACTTTGGCGGAAGAGATGAGTTCATCAGCACTGCGCGTGAGAGTGGGGTAGTGATACCGGTGCTCTACAAGAACTTCGTGGTGGATGAGTATCAGTTGTTTCAGGCGCGATTGTGTGGTGCCTCGGCGGTGCTGCTCATTGCTGCCGACCTAAAGAAACGCGAATGTGCCACACTGCTGGCCACTGCCCACGAGCTGGGCTTGGAGGTATTGTTGGAAATGCACAACGAGGCCGAGACCGAGTATGCCGAGCTGGAGCCCGATATGTGCGGCATCAACAACCGCAACCTCGGCACGTTTGTCACCGACGTGGAGAACTCGTTCAGACTGGCAACGCTGCTTCCACATGACGCTTGCAAGGTGAGCGAGAGCGGCATCTCCTCGCCCGACACGGTGAATCGTCTGCGCATGGCAGGTTTCAGAGGCTTCCTCATCGGCGAGCGGTTCATGAAAACCGGTACGCCCGGCAACGCCCTTAAAGAGTTTATAACCAATATACAACCATAATTATGAACAGCAACATGATGATAAAAGTGTGTGGAATGCGCGATGCCGACAACATTCGCGCCGTGGCAGAACTGGGAGTCGACCTGATGGGTTTTGTCTTCTATCCCGACAGTCCCCGCTTTGTGCAGATGATTTCTTCGCATGCGGGCATCATTCCCGACTACTCGGAAGAGCGGCTCGAAAAGATGAAAGACGGAAAGGAAGACGCTTTGGCGAAGACTGCACACAGGCCTCTCAACGTGGGCGTGTTCGTTGACGACATGCCGCAGAACATCGTCACCAGAGTCTATAACTTCAGCCTCGACTATGTGCAGCTGCATGGCAACGAACTACCCGTGATGATTGACAACCTGAGAAGAACCATTGATCCAGATATTCACCCCAACATCAAGATTATCAAGGCGTTGAGCGTAGAGAAGAAAGAAGACATTGAGCAGTGGAAAGCCTATCGGGGACATGCCGACATGCTGCTGTTCGACACCCGTTGCAAAGGCTACGGCGGCAGTGGGGAGCAGTTCGACTGGAGTGTGCTCGAAGCCTACGACGGCGACATTCCCTTTCTGCTGAGCGGAGGCATCGGTCCCGACGATGTGGAGCGGGTGAAAGCCTTCAGTCACCCTATGTGTGTGGGCATCGACCTCAACAGCCGGTTCGAGACGGAGCCTGGCGTGAAGGATGTGGAGAAACTCAGGGCATTTGTTGAGGCTCTGCGCCATTAGGACTTCACCCTTTCAGGATGATATTTCAGGATATAGAGAAAATGAGAGTTTAGGAGTCTGGACCATCGTTTCCATGCCTCATAAGCACTTTCAGCGGAATAGAGTATTGTCCAAACTCCTACACTCAAGACTTCTTAACTCCTCATAAGAGTATTGCAGGTAAAAAGAAAAAGACAAACAAAAAGCACACATATATGAATAGAATTGACCATCTCTTTCAAGAACAACGGCAGAGCGGACGCAAGCTGCTGTCATTGTACTTCTGTGCCGGATGTCCGAAATCCGACATCACCGGCGACGTTATTCTCACCCTTCAGCGCCGTGGCATCGACATGATCGAAGTGGGTATCCCCTTCAGCGATCCACTGGCCGACGGTCCTGTCATTCAGAGTGCAGGCACCCAGGCGCTGAAGAACGGAATGACGCTTACCAAGCTGTTCGGACAGCTGCGCGACATCAAGGACCAGGTAACCATACCACTTGTGATGATGGGCTACCTGAATGTCATCATGCACTATGGCATCGAACGGTTCTGCCAGTCGTGTGTGGAGTGTGGCGCTTCCGGCATGATTATCCCCGACCTTCCCTTTGCCGACTACCTGTCCGAGGTGAAGCCCGTGGCCGACCGCTATGACCTGCGCGTTATCATGATGATAACGCCCGAGACCAGCGAAGAGCGCATCCGCTTCATCGACGACAACACCAGCGGGTTCATCTACATGGTGTCGTCGGCCAGCATCACTGGGGCACAGCGTAGTTTCGACGAGGCCAAGCAACAGTACTTCCGCCACATCAACTCGATGAACCTGCGCAATCCGCGCATGATTGGCTTCGGCATCTCCAACAAACAGACGCTGGAGAGTGCCCAGCAGAACGCTGCCGGCGCCATCATCGGCTCAAAATTCGTAACGCTGCTCAGCCAGGCCGACGGCAACGCTGACGTAGCCATCGACAACCTTTATCAAGCACTGAGACAATGAAAGAAAGCTATTTTGCCGACGAACGAGGCTTCTACGGAGATTTCGGAGGAGCCTACGTGCCAGAGATACTCTATAAATGTGTGGAAGACCTGCGACAAGCCTATCTTCCCATCATTGAGAACGACGACTTCAAAAGGGAATACCACCAGTTGCTCAAGGACTACGTGGGACGCCCGTCGCCACTCTACTTTGCCCGACGCATGAGCGAGAGATATGGCTGTCAACTCTATCTGAAGCGTGAAGACCTGAACCACACCGGTGCCCACAAAATCAACAACACCATCGGACAGATACTTATGGCAAAGAAGATGGGAAAGACGCGCATCATTGCCGAGACAGGAGCCGGACAACATGGCGTGGCCACTGCCACGGTGTGTGCCCTGATGGACATGCCGTGTGAGGTGTTCATGGGCGCCACCGACGTGGAGCGGCAGCACACCAATGTGGAACGAATGAAGATGCTCGGCGCAACGGTGCACCCCGTGAGGACAGGCAACATGACCCTTTCCGATGCCTGCTCAGAAGCCATTCGCGACTGGTGCTGCCATCCGCAGGACACGTTCTACATCGTTGGCTCCACCATGGGCCCGCATCCCTATCCCGACATCGTGGCAAGGATGCAGAGCGTCATCTCTGAGGAAATCAAGTGGCAGTTGCAGGAAAAGACCGGTCGCGACTATCCCGACTACCTGATTGCCTGCATTGGTGGCGGAAGCAACGCTGCTGGGACGGTGTACCACTATCTCGATGACGACCGCGTGAAGATTGTGCTGGCCGAAGCTGGCGGACACGGAATAGACACCGACCACACCGCAGCCACCATCCATCGCGGGAAGGTGGGCATCCTGCACGGTTCCAAGATGCTCGTCATGCAGACCCCCGACGGGCAGATAGAGGAAGCCTTCACCATTTCCGCCGGCCTCGACTATCCCGGCGTGGGACCTATGCATTGCAACATGGCCGTGAAGGGACGGTCGACGGTGCTGGCCGTCAACGACGACGAGACCATCTGCGGAGGCTACGAACTGACGCGCCTTGAGGGTATCATACCGGCCATCGAGAGTGCCCATGCCGTGGCTGCTCTGCAAAAGCTGACGTTCCGTCCGGATGATGTCGTGGTGCTGACTGTGAGCGGACGTGGCGACAAAGACGTAGAAACCTATCTCAACAACAAAGAAATGGCAGGAGCTTATGGAGACTTTTGAATACCGCACCTATAGTCGCACCATTCTGGCCGACATGTATACGCCGGTGGCCGTCTACATGCGGCTGCGCGACCTTTATCCTCAGAGTGCACTCATGGAGAGTTCCGACTACCATGACTCCAACAACTCGCGCTCGTTCATCGGCGTCAACCCCATTGCCAGCGTGGCCATCAGCCATGGCTTCAGCATTGCCACTTTCCCCGATGGGAGTGAGGTCCGCCACGAGGTGGGACCCGACTATCGCAGCGACCGTGCCATCAACGACTTCCTCCATCGCTTTTCCATTACTGGCGACGAACTCCACCATTGCGGACTCTATGGCTATACCGCGTTTAACGCCGTGCGCTATTTCGAGGACATCAACGTGAAGGACGAGACGCAGGAGAAGAACGATGCTCCCGACATGTACTACATTCTGTTTCGCGACATCATCGTCTTCGACCATCACAACAGTCGGCTGACACTAATTACCTTGCAGTCTGCTGAAGGCAGCGAGGCATCAGCACAGACGGTGCTCGATGCTCTGGAGCGCGCCATCAACCGCACCAACGTGAAGCCCTATTCGTTTCATCCTGTGGGAGAGACCACTTCGCCCCTTACCGATGAGCAACACAAGGCTAACATCCGCCGCGGCATTCAGCACTGCCTGCGTGGCGATGTGTTCCAGATAGTGCTCTCACGACGCTTCATTCAGCGCTTCGAGGGCGACGACTTCAAGCTCTATCGCGCCCTGCGCAGCATCAATCCGTCGCCCTATCTTTTCTATTTCGACTTTGGCGGCTTCCGCATCTTCGGTTCTTCCCCCGAAACACATTGTCGCATAGAACCCATCGCCAACTCATCCTCTTCGGGGACTTCTTATAAAGCCTACATCGACCCCATTGCCGGAACCACGCGGCGAACAGGCGATGAAGCGCAAGACCGACAGAATGCCGAGTATCTGCGCAACGACCCGAAGGAGAATGCTGAGCATGTGATGTTGGTTGATCTGGCACGCAACGACCTTTCGCGCAACTGCCACGATGTGAAGGTAGACTTCTATAAAGACCTCCAGTACTATAGTCACGTCATCCACTTGGTGAGCCGCGTCAGTGGAACGCTCGACGAAGGAGCCGACCCCATCAAGACCTTCATCGACTCCTTCCCCGCCGGAACCCTTTCAGGTGCTCCCAAAGTGCGCGCCATGCAGCTCATCTCTGAGTATGAGCCCCACAACCGTGGCGCGTATGGCGGCTGCATCGGCTACATCGGTCTTGACGGCTCACTCAACCAGGCCATCACCATCCGCTCATTTGTCAGTCGCAACGGCGAACTCTGGTTCCAGGCCGGAGGCGGCATCGTGGCCAAGAGCAACGAGGAATACGAGTTGCAGGAAGTGAACAACAAGCTCGGTGCCCTGCGCCGTGCCATCCTCATGGCCGAGCAGATGTAGGAGTGCAGGTATTGGGTGATAGGTGTTGGGTGTTGGCGTATAGTCGCTAATCAGACCATCACACCTTCATCCATCACCTTTCATCCACCATCCATCCCCCATACACCATCATCCATCCCCCTTCACCCATCACCCAAAAAACCATGTCAAATCCCCATATCGTCATCATCGACAACTACGACTCTTTCACCTATAACCTCTCCCATCTGCTGAAGGAACTGGGAGCCGACGTCACCGTCTTTCGCAACGACCAGTTTGAGCTTTCGCAGCTGGAACCGTTCGACAAGATTGTGCTCAGTCCAGGCCCAGGCATCCCTTCGGAGGCAGGCCTTCTGCTTGATGTTATCCGCACCTATGCCGGTCGTAAGCCCATTCTCGGCGTCTGTCTGGGACATCAGGCCATCGGCGAGGTCTTTGGTGCCAGTCTTGAGAACCTTTCCGATGTTTTCCACGGAGTCGCCACTGAGGGCACAGTCGCCCATCCCGACGCCGACCCCATCTTTGAAGGCGCGACCCACGGCGACAATCGTCTTACCATGGGCCGCTACCACTCCTGGGTCGTCTCCCGAGACAACTTCCCCGATTGCCTCCAGATAACCGCCCTCAGCGACGAAGGTCAGATCATGGCGCTCCGTCACCGCCACTACGACATCCGCGGCATCCAGTTCCATCCCGAGAGCGTCCTCACACCACAGGGTCGCACCATCCTCGCCAACTGGTTGCGGCTGTGACTTCTAACGACCATTCGATCCCATAAAGAAAGGCCATCTCAGCAACTGTCATAAGTGCTGAAATGGCCTTTCTTTTTTATATCTCGCAAAATCCTTTGGGGGAATAGTCAATGCTTTGTCATCTTTTCTTACTCCTTTTTACGTTGTTCTTCCTTCCATTTCTTGTAAGCTTCGTCAATCTTTTTCCTCTCTTCTTTGCTTATCGGTTTTATCCCGAATTGTACACCAATCGTATTCTCGAAGTGGTGGCGGCTTATAACACCGTCTTTCATCACCACAATGTCTTTGGGCTTGCCTCTCAATTCTTCATTCTTGTCAAACAATGAAGTGTTACTGTCTTGATTCCAATCCGAAAACTCTAATAAAATATACTCACCTTCCATCCCCTGTTGTCGTGCAGGAGTATCACCATCAACGACGGTAGCAGTGAACGCGTGTTCAGTAAGAAAACCACCTATGTCGCCCGATCCTAGAGCTATACGGTATTTAAGGAAAGTGATTTCTTCATTAACGAGTTTTGTTTCGGGGTGTTCTGTTCCATACATCTTTGTTAATATGTCGAGCGCCTTCTGGTAGTACTCCAAAGCGAGCGCATAGTCTCCCTTAGAGTCATAGACACCACCAATGTTGTCGTATGATGAGGCAACATCTGGGTGTTCCTCCCCAAACACTTTTCTCCTGATATCAAGTGCCATCTGATAGTAATTCATTGCGCGTGATAATTCACCCAACGAATCATAGACACCACCGATGTTGTTGTATGAAATAGCGACGTCTGGGTGTTCTTCCCCGTACACTTTTATCCAGATGTCAAGCGCCTTCTGAAAGTACTCTATTGCATGTGCATATTCTCCCTGTAAGTCGAATACACCACCGATGTTATTGTATGTAGTGGCTACATCAGGATGTACGTATCCAAATGTCTTCATCCTAATGTCAAGAGCCTTCTGAAGATACTCCATTGCATGTACAAGGTCTCCCTGTGATGAGTATAAAGAACCAATGTTATTGTATGTAGTGGCTACATCCGAATGTCTCTCTCCCAGTGTCTTTATCTTAATATCCAGAGCCTTCTGAAGATACTCCATTGCATGGGCATAGTCTCGATGTGAGTCATATATAGAAGCGATGTTATTATACGATAGAGCAACATTGGGGTGTTCCTCTCCAAACACCTTTATCCTGATTTCAAGTGCCTTTTGGTAGTACTCCATTGCATAAGAAAAGTTCCCCTGTGAGTGGTAGGAAAAACCGATGTTGTTGTACGCCCTAGCTGTTCTCTCGTTTTTTTCGCCAAACTGTATCAAGGATTGTCTGAGGGTTCGCTGAAAGTAGGAGAGTGCTTTGGAGTAGTTGGCGATATATCCGCTGATAAACAGCCCGGCTTCGTTCTGCCATTCCACGTTCGTGGTGTCCAGCTGTGCGCGCAGCTCTATGTAATAGGCGGCGGAGTCATTCTGGTGGGCGGCGAGGAAGCGCTGGTGGAAGCTGAGGCAGTCGGCGGCGATGTCCTCGAGCTTTCGCTGGGTGC
>JAFWQE010000082.1 GCA_017509155.1 Prevotella sp. | reverse complement strand
GCGGCAAGTTAATTTACTATTTGACGATTTACTATTTACGATTTTCGTAAATAAATAGTAATTCATAAATGGCTAAATCGTAAATCCATAGAACTTCAGAAAGTTGAATAAATGATAAGTGAGAGGCAAGCCCTTTTCCCCTCATTGCAAACCCCTCCCTTGGGGAGGGGCAGGGGTGGGCTTCAGGGGTGGGTTTCCAGGGAAGCTTTCTTTTCCTACCTCATGTCGATGACCTCGGCCTGGGGGTAGTCCTTTGAATTGAAGCGGAAGGCAGCATCAGGGAGGTTGGCCTTGCGGAAATTGGTGATGTTGATGGTGGACCATCCTTTGTCGGTTCGCATCTTGACCTGTGTGGGCTGATAGGCCTTTGTGATGAGGATGTAGAGTTCCTTGATGGTGCGACGCTGGTCTTGTGCCACCATGTGCACCTGGTATTTTCCCGCCACGGTCTTGGAAGAGAGGGTGAAGCCCGTCTTGTAGATGTTGATGAACTTATAAGGGTTCATGGACTGCTGCTGTGCCTCGGTGGGCGTTGTGACGGACACCTCGTCGGCCTGCCTGTTGAGTGCCCACTGGGTCTTGCCATCGTACCAGATGATGGCCTGCGGGGTCTGTGCGCAGAACTTGTTGCCCTTGATGGAAATGGTGCCGGAGGCATTGCCGTATTTTCCACTCATGGTGAACTTTGCGGTGGCTCCGCTCTTGTTTGCCACTACAGCAGATGTGCGGTCGAGGATGGTGCGCGCATTCTGTGCTTGTATGGCGATCACTGCGAAAAGGAGGATCGGGAGAAGGATGAGTTTTTTCATATTCTTATGACTTTTGGTTTTGTTCTCTGACGGGGAGGAAGGGAAAAGGTTTAAGAGGTGAACCCACCCTAATTTACTATTTGACGATTTACTATTTACGATTGATTTACTGTTTGGCTATGGAGCTATTTGTTTGCGCAGCCGCAACCGTAAAATAGCCAAATAACTAAATCGTAAATAAATAGTAAATCGTAAATCGCTAAATCGTAAATACATAGTGCTTGCGAAAGATGATATGGGTTATTTATACAGCGTTGCTAAGAGGGAGTCGAGGGATGAGGGGTCTTGGATGAGGACTTCGCGGGGCTTGCTGCCCATGGCCTCGCCGACGATGCCGGCCTCCTGGAGCTGGTCCATGAGTCGTCCGGCACGGTTGTAGCCGATGCTGAAGCGCCGCTGGACCATGCTGGTGGAGCCTTGCTGGGTGAGGACGATGTGACGTGCGGCCTCTTCGAACAAGGGGTCGAGGTTGTGGACGTCGACGGAGGCGCCAGGGGCAGTGCCGTCGTCGTCGCTTGTGGGCTCGGGCAGCTCCAAAGGCTCCAAGGGTCCGGGCTGTGCCTGGATGAACTCGTTGATTTTCTTCACCTCGGGTGTATCGACAAAGGCGCACTGGACGCGGACGGGCTCTCCGCCGTTGACATAGAGCATGTCGCCACGGCCGATGAGCTGGTTGGCTCCCGTCTGGTCGAGGATGGTCATAGAGTCGATGCGCGCCATTGTTCGGAAGGCGATGCGTCCGGGGAAGTTGGCCTTGATGTTACCGGTGATGATCTTCGTTGTGGGTCGCTGGGTGGCAATGACCATGTGAATGCCCACGGCACGTGCGAGCTGGGCAATGCGCGCGATGGGCAGCTCTATCTCCTTTCCGGCGGTCATGATGAGGTCGCCAAACTCATCGATGATGACGACGATGTAGGGCATGTAGTCGTGACCGTCGGTGAGGCGCAGCTTGCGCTCCACGAACATCTTGTTGTATTCCTTGATGTTACGTGCACCTGCCGCCTTCAGCAGGTCGTAGCGGTGGTCCATGAGCTTGCAGAGCGAGTTAAGGGTCTTTATCACCTTCGTCACATCGGTGATGATGGCTTCCTCGTCGTCGTTGTCGGTGGGTATCTGCGCCATGAAATGGTTGACGATGGGGTTGTAGATGCTGAACTCCACCTTCTTCGGGTCGATGAGCACGAGCTTGAGCTCGTTGGGATGCTTTTTATACAACAAAGAGGTGATGATGGCGTTGAGTCCTACCGACTTACCCTGTCCGGTAGCACCAGCCACCAGCAAGTGGGGAATCTTGGCGAGGTCGACCATGAACACGTCGTTGGTGATGGTCTTTCCCAGCGCCAATGGCAGCTCCATGCCCGTTTCCTTGAAGCGCTTAGAGTTGATGACGGTCTCCATGGAGACAATCTGCGCCTTGGCATTTGGCACCTCGATGCCGATGGTTCCCTTTCCGGGTATGGGGGCAATGATACGGATGCCGAGCGCAGAGAGACTCAGGGCGATGTCGTCCTCGAGGTTTCTGATCTTGGAGATGCGCACACCCTCGGCTGGCGTTATCTCGTAGAGCGTGATGGTGGGGCCGACGGTGGCATGAATGGAACGTATCTGCACGCCAAAGTCGTTGAGCACCTTCACGATGCGGTTCATGTTCGACTGCTGCTCCTCCTTGTCGATGGTGGGCTTGTCGCTGTCGTCGTACTTCTTCAGCAGGTCGAGAGTGGGATACTTATATTTCAGCCACGGCTCCTTGGGGTTGATGGGCGTGCTGAGGTCTACTTCGGTGTTGGCCACCGTTTTGCCGTGAGCCTTCTCTTCTGCGTTGGCTGCCTCCACTGAAGTCTCCACCTCGTCGGAGTGTTGGGTGATGGGTGATGGGTGGTGGTGGGTTGCTGTTGTGCCTCGCGGGCCTTTGCTGCTTCCCTTTCCCTCTTCTCCTTGCGTTCCTCTCTTCTGTTCCTCTTCGGTGAAGTCCATGACGATGTCGGGCTTGCGTTCCTCCTCGGGACCTTCGTCCACCGACATCACCACTTCGCGGGGCTCTTCCTGCTCCTGCACGTGTGGTATGGTCTGAGCGACTTCCTGGTCGTCCTTCTTCTCGTCGTTGGTGATTACAAAGCGCACCTTACCATTGAGATAGCCGATGGGGTTGAGAATCTTCCTGATGACGGTGATTGTCTCAGAACTAATGTAGGTGAGAAAGAGGATGGCCACCAAGACGAGGACGGCCGTCAGTCCTGGTGCACCAATGACATTCTCGAGGAACTGACAGCAGAAAAGACCATGACCGCCGCCGGGGTTGAACACCTGGTCGCCCATGATGGGCGTGAGGAACTTGGCAAAGGTGACCGAGCACCACACCATGAGGATGGTGAGGCACAGGAACCACTTCAACAGGTTGATGTTGTTGTAGGCATGCATCATGCGCAGTCCCACGAGACACAGGAAGACGGGAATGATGAAGGCCGAGAGACCAAAACAGCGTGTGATGAGGAAATGGGAGACGAGTGCTCCCATCGAACCGCACGAGTTCTGGAACTCCTGCTTGGAATTGAGCCATTCGCCGGGCTTCAGGTCGAGTACGAGGCTCTGGTCGGCCTGTCCTGTCGTGAAGAACGACACAAAGGCCGTGACCATGTAAACAGCCACGAGTACGAGGATAAACCCGAAAACGAAATTGAAGATATCATTCTGGAAAATATTTCGCATGCCAAGCGCCTCGGTGAAAGTCGAAGGCGTCTTTTCTTTCTTTTTCTTCTTTGCCATTTCTACGTCTTGATTGCTAATAATTTGCAAAAGTAATTGAATTTTGTCACATTTGGACATAAAATCATATTTTTTTTCTAATTTTGCACTTTCTTAGAGTTGTAATGAAGAAGATAATCTACAGTAAATACGACAAGAAGGCCATTGCGTCGCTGCCTGTGGTGGCATTCGGCGGCCGCATCATCACGGTGCTTTCGCCTGGCGAAACCGATCGGGCTGTCGACTTCCTGCTGAGTCACGACATACTGGGCGTTGACACGGAGACGAGACCTTCGTTCACCAAGGGACACCAGTACACGGTTTCGCTGCTGCAAGTGGCCACCCACGACACTTGTTTCCTGTTCCGACTGAAACATACGGGAATCACGCCCGCCATCCTCAGACTGCTGGAAGACACCACCGTTCCAAAGATAGGACTTTCGTGGCACGACGACATCCACTCGCTGAGTCGCAGGGCAACCTTCAAGCCTGGCTACTTCATCGAGCTCCAGAAGGCCGTGGGAGAGATTGGCATTCAGGACCTCAGCCTCCAGAAACTCTACGCCAACCTGTTCGGGCAGAAAATCAACAAGCGCGAACAACTCAGCAACTGGGAGCGTTCCATCCTCACCGAAAAGCAGAAACTCTATGCCGCCACCGATGCCTGGGCCTGCATCATGCTCTACGAAGAGCTGCTGAGGCTTGAACGTACCGGCGACTATGAGCTTATAGAAGTTTGTGATGAAGAGGCGACAGGCGTTTGAAACTCAACAATACACTTACAACACACCACCACCCATAACAATGTACAAAGCAATCAAACTGAAAAAAGGCAAGGAAGAGAGTCTCCGCCGCTTCCATCCCTGGGTATTCTCGGGTGCCATCGACAGCATGGACGACGGCATCGGTGAAGGCGACATCGTGCGCGTGCTCACTAACCAAGGCACATTCATCGCCATAGGCCACTATCAGATAGGCTCCATTGCCGTGCGCGTGCTATCATTCCAGGATGAGACCATCGACAAGGAATTCTGGGAGAAAAGCCTTGCCGCCGCCTTGCAGATGAGAATAAGGACAGGCATCGCCGACAATCCGCAGAACAACACCTACAGGCTGGTACATGGCGAAGGCGACCATCTGCCAGGTCTTGTCATAGACTGCTACGGCAAGACCGCCGTCATGCAGGCGCACTCCGTAGGCATTCATGTATGCAGACAAACCATCGCCGACAGTCTCGTCAAGGTGATGGAAGGCCGCATCGAGCATGTCTACTACAAGAGCGAGACCACCCTACCCTTCAAGGCCGACCTGCAACAAGAGAACTGTTTCATTGTGGGAGGCTCTAAGGACAACACCGCCATGGAGAACGGGCTGCTCTTCCACGTTGACTGGCTGAGAGGGCAGAAGACGGGGTTCTTTGTCGACCAGCGCGACAACCGTAGTCTGCTGGAACACTATGCGAAGGACAAAAGTGTGCTCAATATGTTCTGCTACACCGGAGGCTTCTCCTTCTATGCCATGAGAGGTGGTGCCCGACTGGTTCACTCGGTGGACAGCAGCGCCAAGGCCATTGAGCTGACCAACGCCAACGTTGCGCTCAACTTCCCAGGCGACGAACGCCATCAGGCTTTCTGCGAGGATGCGTTCAAGTTTCTCGATGCTGCCGACGACATCTATGACCTCATCATTCTCGACCCACCGGCATTTGCCAAGCACCGAGCCGCTCTTCACAATGCCCTCAAAGGCTACATTCGTCTCAACGTGAAGGCCTTCCAGCGCATACGACATGGTGGCGTGCTGTTCACGTTCAGCTGTTCTCAGGTGGTCACAAAAGAGCATTTCCGCAATGCCGTCTTCACGGCAGCAGCCCAGAGCGGGCGCCGCGTGCGCATTCTCCACCAGCTGCACCAGCCTGCCGACCATCCCATCAACATCTATCACCCCGAGGGCGAGTACCTGAAAGGCCTCGTGCTCTACGTGGAATAAAGACATACGAGCGATGATGGAAAAGCGATGAGCCCCTACAAGCCCATCGCCTTCCCCCCATCAATCCTTCATCTTTCATCCATCACCCTTCATCAATCACCCATCACCCTTCATCCATCACCCATCACCCATCACCCATCACCCATCACCCATGCCCCTACAAGCCGTCCGCAATTATGCCGCCGCCCACCAGCTCTTCAAACCTGAGGGGCGCTATCTCGTTGCCTTGTCAGGTGGTGCCGACAGCGTAGCCCTTCTGCTTATCATGGAAGAGATGGGACTCAACATAGAGGCCGCCCACTGCAACTTCCATCTGCGCGGCGACGAGTCGGTGCGCGATGAAGAATTCTGCGTCGACCTGTGCGGGCGCCACAACATACCGCTCCACCGCGTACACTTCAACACCGAGGAGCATGCACAGCTGCACCACATCAGCATTGAGATGTCGGCACGCCAGCTCCGCTACCGTTATTTCTCTCAGCTTCTGCGCGACATCAACGCCACGGCTGTCTGTGTGGCCCACCATCGCGACGACTCCGTGGAGACGCTCCTGCTCAACCTTCTGCGCGGCACGGGCTTTCAGGGTCTCACGGGCATTCACCCCGTTGCTCCCCTACCCTCCTTCGACGTTCCTGCCTCACAAGAAAAAGACGCTTCGACAAAAGACGATTCTCCGCTCTTCATCCTCCGTCCGCTGCTCTGCCTTTCACGCGCCGACATCGAGTCCTACCTTGCCGGCCGCCATCAGCCATTTGTCACCGACTCCACCAACCTCGACCCCGATGCCGCATTGCGCAACCGCATTCGTCTGCAGCTGCTGCCATTGATGAACGAGATGGTGCCCTCGGCCACCGAGAACATCCAGCGAACCATTTCCCACCTGCAACAGGCATTGCCTCAGCTCAACCATTCGCTTGAGTTGTCGCGACAGGCCTGTCTCACCATGCAGGAGGACATCGTCTCCATCAGCGTTGAAAAGCTCCTCGAGCAGCCATCGCCGGAGTACACCTTATATTATATACTGAAGGACTACCACTTCACGCCCGCGCAGATAACACAAGCATACAGCCATCTGCATGCCCCCACTGGCAGGCATCTTCTCTCCTCCTCCCATCAGCTTGTTTTTCACAGAGGGCACCTTCTTGTTGCCCCCCTGCCGCAACCATTGCCCACACTTCGCATTCCAGAGCCGGGCACCTACATTTACGACAACCGCTACAGGGTGCGCATCCAGCGCCATGAGTCGCAGGTGTCCTCGCCATCTCAGTCTTCGTCGCACGTTTGCCTGTTCTCCGAACTTCCCTTCCCGCTCATTCTCCGTCCCTTGCGCACAGGCGACCGTTTCACTCCTTTCGGCATGAAAGGAACGAAACTCGTCAGCGACTATCTCACCAACGCCCACCGCAGTATCATCGACCGCCAGCGACAGCTTGTCCTGACCGATGCCGACGACAACATCCTCTGGCTTGTTGGCGAAAGAAGAGCTGAAGGACATCGCGTTACACCGCAGACACAGCAATTCTTCACTATCGAGGTGGAGCCCGTCTGACCTGCTCAACAAGGAGCGCTTTCTTTCATCATTTTTTCTGCCGTCTTTTTTCAGTTTATTTGGCGTCCTTTTTCAGTTTATTTGGCGTCTTTTTTTAGTTTATTCAAGTTTCGCATTCGCTCAACTTCTTGGAGTTCAGGAGTTCAGGAGTTACAGGAGTTCAGACGATAGTGCTGAAGGCTCTCTTTGCGTCAGTTTACAGGGGTTGGAAGTATTGTCTGAACTCCTGTAACTCCTGT
>JAFWQE010000081.1 GCA_017509155.1 Prevotella sp. | reverse complement strand
TGCCCATCCCACTGCAAGAATGGGCATAGCCCCTGGATTTAACATATATTTGACAAGTCGCGGAATTCCCCTGTTTATAGGCAATCCAAGACTATATACATCTCGATTTCGCCGTAAAATCAGGGGTGGGAAACTTTAGTAATAATAATAATATAAATAATATACCTATACCCCCTATACTATACTTATCCCCGCGCGAGGCTCGAGGAACAAAATGAACGGGGAACATTGGGAACAAAAGGAACACTCGTCTCAAAATCGTGAAAAAGCGTGAAAATAGCCGAAAAAAATTTAAGATTTCTTCGTTTTTTTTTTTGTTATTAACAATACGTATATTTGCAAAAATTTTTTGTTGAACTAAAAGATTTTGCTTATGATTAAAAACGTAAATGTGGTTTACTGTCCTAAGTTTGGCAAGAAGGCCATCTGCAGGGCACTGGGTGTAAGCGCCTGCCTAGTGAGTACAAGTTTGCGCTTACGATAGGTCGGATTTGTAATCATGAGCTGCGGTTTGGCTTTGGCCGCTATGGGCTGCGTTTCGCTGCGTGAAGGTCAGTATGAGCCTGAGTGATTTCAAGCGGTTTTTAAACAATGTCGTTTGGTGGATTATCGACATTCAGTAGAGGCAAAAGGGGCGCGAAAAAAAGCGTCCCTTTTGTTCATTTTGTTCATTTTGTTAACGTTCATTTTGTTCCTCAAACTCGAGCAACCCCGGGGAAAACCCACCCCCAGCCCCTCCCCCAGGGAGGGGAGTTCAGGGGTGTGTAGCTGCTTGCCTACGTTATGGTTTAGCGCCTGATGACTTTCTTTCCGTTGACGATGGTGATGCCCTTGTGTGTGTTTGCGACGCGCTGTCCGTGGAGATTGTATTGCGGTGCTGCGTTGTGGCTCTGTGTGTGGGTGAGCGATGGTTGTATGGTGGTGGGCAGGTCCTGTCCTTGGTAGTCGAGGTATAGGTAGTCGTTGAGTGTGACGATGTTCCAGTTCTTTGCCCTGGCGTCGTGCACGTGCTGCGGTGTGCACACGTTGTGTTCTTGGCTGTTCTCCTCTTCCTGGCTAAAGAATCGCACGACGAGTCTGCCGTAGTCCTCGTTGACGTCTATGATGTTACTGCCCTCGTCGTAGATGTTGGCTCCGTCGGGGTCTAAGGTGGGCAGTGAGGCTATGAGGCTGTTCATGGCGGCGTTGCCGAGCCTGTTGTGGAAGCAGCTGATGAGATAGAGCCTGGGGCAGGTGGGTGGCAGTGTGAGCGTGGCCAGACGGTTGTTGCCGCAGATGATCCTGGTGATGTTGGTGCACGCTGAGAGGTTGAGCGAGGAGAGGTTGTTGTATTGGCAGTTCAGCTCGGTGAGCGACGTGCACGCTGAGAGGTTGAGCGATGTGAGGCTGGCGCGATAGCAGTTGAGCGTGGAGAGCTGTGGGCAGGGGGAGAGGTCGATGTGGCTGATGTCGTTGTAGCCGATGGTGAGCGAGCGGAGCTTGTCTTTCCCCTGCAGGTTGAGCTCGGTGAGGTGGTTGTGGCTGCAGTTGAGTGTTCTGAGCAGCGGGCAGTCGTCGAGGTTGAGCCCGGTGAGCTGGTTGTCGTGGCAATCGAGGGAGGAGAGGCTGGAGAGTCCGGCAAGGTTGAGCGACTGCATCTCGTTGCCGTGGCAGCTGAGCGTTTCGAGGGCGCTGCAGCCAGAGAGGTTGATGTCGTGGATGGTGTTGTTGTAGCAGGCGAGCTCTTTGAGGTTGGTGAGTCCGCTGACATTGAGACTTGTGAGCTTGTTGCCATAGCAGGAAATGCATCTGAGGCTGCTGCACCCGCTGAAGCTGATGGAGCTGACCTTGTTGCCCCCGCACCGGACGGTACGGAGGCTGGAGCACTGCTCGAAGTTGAGGTCCTTGAGGTTGTAGAGCCATGGTTGCTCGAACTCCCTGAGCTGCGTGCAATAGCTGGCGTTGAGGTTTTCGAGCGCACGGCAGTCGTCGACGTCGAGCGTGGCGAGCTGCGTGTTGTGAGAGCAGTCGAGTGTGATGAGCTTTTCCTTGTTAGAGACATCGAGTGCCGTGAGGTTGTTGCTTTTGCAGTTCAGGGTCAGGATGTTCGGACAGTTGTTTATTGTCAGCGACGTCAGGGCATTGTTGTTGCAGTAGACCGCGGCCAGACCGGAGAGGTTGGTGAGCGTGAGCTGCGCCAGGCTACTGTTGTTCTGGCATTGCAACGTGGAGAGCTGGGGGTTGTTGTTGCAGTTCAGCGAGGTCAGCTTGCTGAAATTGCTCACCGTCAGCGTGATGAAGCTGTTGTAGGCGCAGTTGAAGGTCGTCAGCTGCGAGCAGCTGCTGAGGCCGCTGATGGTGGAGAGGTCGTTGTTGTGGCAGTCGAGTGTCTTCACGCCCGAGGGTATCTTCAGCGTCTCGAGGCTGTTGTTGTAGCAGTAGAGCGTCGTGAGCTTGGTGTTGTGGCTTACGTCGAGGGAGGTGAGCAGGTTGTCGAAGCATTTCAGCGTGGTCACCTCGGTGAGCAGCTCAATGCCCTTGAGGCTGGCGATGTCGCGGTCGGGGGCGTTGATGCTCTGCAAGGCCGCAATCTCCGCCGGCGAGAGCAGGGTGTTGCCGTCGTTCTGACAGTTGGCCCTCACATACGAGCGGAAGTTGGTGTCGGGGAAGTTCTTCGCGTTGATGGCCACATGGTTGGTCATGTAATCCCAGAACATATCGTATGTATACGACTGGTATCCAATGCTCCCCTTGCATATCCACCCCTTTGCATATAGCGCAGCAAACCAGGTGGCGGCGACCACCTCGTTTTGCTCCGTTTCGGAATCGCCGTCGATGAGGTTCAGCTCGCCCATCTTGCTATACATCATGAGGAAGGGAAGGCTGTTCAGGAAATTGGTCATGGCCTCACCGCGAAGCTTGTTGTTGTAGCAGTGAATCAGTGTCAGATTGGGAGAGGTGGACGACACGATCAGCGTTGTGATGCCGCAGTTCCTGCAATCGAGCGTTTGAAGATAAGGAAACGCCGAGAGGTTGAGCGTCGTGATGCCCTTGTTGTAGCTGCAGTTCAGCTCCTTGATGCTCGACGGTAGTATCATCGATGTGAGACTGGCATACTGCGAACGACAGGTGAGCGACTCGAGCTTCGTGTTCTGCAGGAGGTCGAACGTCGTCAGGTAGTTGTTGTCGCAGTTCAGCGTCTTCAGGTTCGGGAAATAGCCAATGCCGTCGAGCGAACTGATGTTACAGTTATACAGATACATCGATTCCACGTCGTTCAGCTCCGCAGTGGAGAGGATGCTGTTGCCGTCTTTGTCGTATCGCTTCACAAAGTTTCTGAATTTCTCGTCGGGGAATTTGCTCACCGTGATGGCCACATCGGCCACCGCCTGCACACTGGCGGTCAGCAGACATAAGAGGAAAAATGTTCCCTTCAGGCGTGCTATGGGAGAATGTTTCTTTTTCATAATCCTTCAATTTAGTCCGTTAATGGGTAGTTGTCAGAGACGTTGCCGTCGGTTTCTATAGATATCGATTAGGTCGTTATGCGTTGCAAAGATATAAAACTTTTTTTAATCTGCAACACAAAAGAAGGAAAAAAGTGAGAAGTCATTCATTTACGATTTAGCTGTTTACGATTTACTATTTAATTACGATTCGGTTATTTGGCTATTTATAGCTTTGCTTGCAAAGAACTCCTGCAACTCCTAAAAGACTCCTGTCACTCCAGACAGTTAAGTTTGTTAAAAAAAAATTGAGCCATTGCAAATTCTTCACTCTTCACTTTTCACTCTTCACTTTCTTCAGTCTGTCACCAGAATCTTCTTTGTCTTTCCGTTTTTCATGACCACAATATTCAGGCCGGGCTGCAGGGTGCTTCTGCGGAGGCCGTCAGGTCCATAGATAAACGTGGGGGGCGTTTCCGTCTCTGCCATCTCGATTCCTGTTGCTTCGCCGCCTGTTGAGGCGCTGCCCATCTTCAGGTCTGCGGTATACAACCGGATGTTTCCGTTCTCGCTGTCGGTCTTAAACTGCACAACTGAGGCATTGCCGGTCCAGTGGAGGTCATCCATCGTTCCCGTGGAAGCAAAGAGCTCCTTCGTGCTGGTGCTCTTTGTGCCAACAAATGTAATTTCGGTGAAGGTGTCGTTATATGCTTTCAGCTTCAGCGTGTTATGCTTATAGAGACGAATCTCGTTGCCATTGCAAAACATGTTCTGGCCGCTATCGCCCTTGGCATAGACCACAGACACATTTCCCTTCTTGCCGATGATCTGCGTCGGCTCATTGGAGCTTGTCGGCCTGGAGCCGTTCCACGTGGTGATGAAGAACGCATTGTTGAGTGCGATGGTGGCTTCCGTGAAGGGTTCATCTTCCGGGCTGTCGTCGTCGAGGTTGTCCGGGTCTTGCTGAATGCCTTCGTAGAAGTCATAGCTGAAAGGCTGTTCGGCCTTTTCGCCCCACACATAGTCTTCCAGTCCGGGGAAGTCGACAAAGGGGTTGCGGTTGCCCTGTACTTTGTAGACTGAGTCGTTGCGAGCCATCTCGACCGCATCGACAGGGTCCAGCTTCGACCAGCGTTTCAGGACGTTCATCTCCCAGTCGAGGATAGGACAATACTTTGTTCCGCCAAGCACCTCGGTGGCATTGTTGCCCGTCCAGCTGAGGATGCTGTCCTGGTAGCACGTCGACATGTAGAAATAGATGCGCGCGATGTCACCTTTTATCTTGTCATTGGGCTCAAAGACGGTTGTGACACTGGCAGGTGTGCCAAGGTCCTCTCTGGGCGCTCCCCATTTGCTGTAGCCCGTCAAAGAAGTCTTCACCCTGTTTTCATCGCTGACCACCTCGCCGAAAGGCAGGTCGTTGCGGCGACTGTTCAGATAGGCGTCGGTGGGCACCACCTGCGTGATGTCCGACACCATGGGACTCTTCTTGTCATACCAGCTCTGAGGCATCAGGTGCTCTCGGTTGTAGCCGTCGCCCTCCTTCTTCACACCGCTGCCGAAGTTAGAGCCCGGCTCATACGATGTCACATCTGAATACCAGTCGCGCAGGTAGCCGTCGGCCCGCGTGTCGGTCATCACATACTTGGCTTTCAGGCCGGAATAGTTCACTACTCCCGGGTCGCCGATGATAAACGAAAGAGCGTCCTTCAACTCCTCACCTGCCAGTCCGTTGGCAAGCTTATAATATTTCATTGTGCCATTCGGTCCTTGTGCCTGGGCGCAGAATGACAGCATGATGAAACACGCACTTAATAGTATTCTCCGATTCATAAAAAGCCTAATTGATTATTCAAGCGCAAAGATACGAAAAAAAGTGAAGAGTGAAGAGTGTAGAGTGAAGAATTTGCAATGGCGCATTCGTTTTTAATAAAGTTAACTATCAGGAGTAAAAAAGTGAAGAGTGAAGAGTGAAGAATTTGCAATGGCGCATTCGTTTTTAACAAAGTCAACTTCCTGGAGTTGCAGGAGTCTTTTAGGTAGGAGTTGCAGGAGTTGTTTTAGGAGTTACAGGAGTTACAGACAATAGTTTTATTAGCTCCATTTTACGAATCGCTTAAAAGTATCGTCTGTAACTCCTGTAACTCCTGAACTCCTGTAACTCCTTAACAAAAAAACAACTCCTGTAACTCCTAAACAAAAAACAACTCCAAAAAAACTCCCCGCTCTACCTTTCGGCGGAGCGGGGACTGATGAATGTTCTGATAAGAATGAGCTTTGCTTATCGGCGCAGGCCAAGAGCCTTCACGATGGCACGGTAGCGGTTGATGTCGCGGTCCTTCAGATAGTCCAGCAGGGCGCGGCGCTTACCAACCAACTTGGTCAGCGAGCGGGCCGTGTTGTGGTCCTTGTGGTTATTCTTCAGGTGCTCTGTCAGGTGAGCGATGCGATAAGAGAACAATGCAATCTGGCTCTCTGCAGAACCCGTGTCTGTGGCAGTCTTGCCATACTGGCCGAAAATCTCAGCCTTCTTTTCTTTGTTTAAATACATGGTTTTAAACGGTTTAATGAAGTTGAATGTTATGACATCTTTCTGATGCGGGGCGGCCTTCATCACCACTCGCCGGACATCATCGGATGCATCGGATTTTCCGAATCGGCTGCAAAGGTACGGAAAAATAATGAAGTGTGAAGAATGAAGAATGAAGAATTTACTGCCGATGTCACTTTTTTAACTATTTTTCAAGTTTCGCATTCGCTCAACTTCTTGGAGTTCAGGAGTTCAGGAGTTACAGGAGTTCAGACGATAGTGCTGAAGGCTCTCTTTGCGTCAGTTTACAGGGGTTAGAAGTATTGTCTGAACTCCTGTAACTCCTGTAACTCCTGAACTCCATCAACTTGCGAAAGTTGAGACTATTTTTGTGTCTACGAAGGCCTGCATGGCTGCTATGATGAACTCCATGCATCATTTTTATGTAAATTCTTCACTCTTCACTTTTTTTTCGTACCTTTGCACCCGTTTTTAATTAAGGTATAAGGAAAATGCAAGAAATCAGGAATATCGCAATCATTGCCCATGTGGACCATGGAAAGACGACGCTCGTTGACAAGATGATGCTGGCCGGACATCTGTTCCGCGACGGCCAGAACCTGTCGAGCCAGGTGCTCGACGCTAACGACCTGGAGCGCGAGCGAGGCATCACCATCCTCTCGAAGAACGTGAGCATCAACTACAAGGGCGTGAAAATCAACATCATAGACACGCCGGGACACTCCGACTTCGGAGGCGAGGTGGAACGCGTGCTCAACATGGCCGATGGCTGTCTGCTGCTCGTGGACGCCTTCGAGGGACCGATGCCGCAGACGCGCTTCGTGCTTCAGAAGGCGCTGCAGATTGGACTGAAGCCCATCGTCGTGGTGAACAAGGTGGACAAGCCCAACTGCCGGCCCGAGGAAGTCTACGAGATGGTGTTCGACCTGATGTTTGCCCTCAACGCCACCGAGGACCAGCTGGACTTCCCCGTGGTGTATGGCTCGGCCAAGAACGGATGGATGGGCGAGGACTATAACACGCCCACCGACAACATCACCTACCTGCTGGACAAAATCATCGACGTGATTCCCGCACCGCAACAGCTCGAGGGCTCGCCGCAGATGCTCATCACCAGCCTCGACTACAGCAGCTATACGGGCCGCATCGCCGTGGGGCGCGTGCACCGCGGAACCCTGCGCAGCGGTATGAACATCACCATTGCCCACCGCGATGGCACGCTGGAGAAGACGAAGATAAAGGAACTTCACACTTTCGAGGGCATGGGACACGTGAAGACCGACGAGGTGTCGTCGGGCGACATCTGCGCCGTCATCGGACTCGATAAGTTCGAGATTGGCGACACCATCTGCGACTTCGAGAACCCCGAGCCGCTGCCGCCCATCGCCATCGACGAGCCCACCATGTCGATGCTCTTCACCATCAACGACTCGCCATTCTTCGGCAAGGAAGGAAAATTCTGCACCTCGCGACACATTCAGGACCGACTGAACCGCGAACTGGAGAAGAACCTCGCCCTGCGCGTGGAACCCTTCGAGGACTCCACTGACAAGTGGATTGTGTCGGGCCGTGGCGTGCTCCATCTCTCCGTGCTCATCGAGACCATGCGCCGCGAGGGCTATGAGCTGCAGGTGGGTCAGCCACAGGTCATCTACAAGCAAATCGACGGGCAGAAATGTGAGCCCGTCGAAGAGCTCACCATCAATGTGCCAGAGGAGTTCTCCAGCAAGATGATTGACATGGTGACGCGCCGCAAGGGCGAGATGACTTCCATGGAGACGCAGGGCGACCGCGTGAACATCGAGTTCGACATTCCTTCGCGCGGCATCATCGGCCTGCGCACCAACGTGCTGACGGCCAGTCAGGGCGAGGCCATCATGGCCCATCGCTTCAAGGAATACCAACCTTATAAGGGCGACATTACGCGCCGCGTGAACGGCTCCATGATTTCACAGGAGACAGGAACGGCCTACGCCTACGCTATAGACAAGCTGCAGGACCGCGGTAAGTTCTTTATCGATCCGGGCGAAGAGGTCTACGGCGGACAAGTGGTCGGTGAGCACGTTCACGACAACGACCTCGTCATCAACGTGTGCAAGGCCAAGCAGCTCACCAACGTGCGCGCATCGGGCACCGACGAAAAGGCGCGCATCATTCCCAAGACCGTAATGAGCCTTGAGGAATGTCTTGAATACATCAAGGAAGACGAATACGTGGAGGTGACGCCCAAGTCGATGCGCATGCGCAAGGTGCTCCTCGACCATTTGGAGAGGAAACGCGCCACGAAGTGAGCTGTCGTGGCATGTGGCAACCAGTTTAAAAGAAATCCCCGGCGCTGAAGAGGCACCGGGGATTTTCTGTTCGTGGCGGTCAGGCCAGTGCGGCAAGGAATGCCGCCTCGTCGCCCTCGATGAAGCGGGGCTCGGTGACGGGATGGTACTGTAGGTCGTAGAAGTTGAAGAGCTGGGCAGCGGCGAACTGACGGTCGCGCGAGAATGCCAGCTCAAGCCGCATGTTGCTGATGGAAGCCTTGTCTATGCGGCCTTCCTTTCGGATGGCGGCCTCTATCTGTCCGGCCGGTGCGTTGAGAATGCGCTCCAGCTTGTTGCCCGTCTCGGCGGTGTAGTCCTGAATGCTGATGTCAACGGGGCTTTGTGTGGGCGTGTAGACAACACTGGTGTGAAGACCGAAGAACGATTTCTTGATTTGTATATGCGGATTTTGGGAGAGGGCCTTTGCCATCTCCAGATGATTGATACTTGCCATTGTTTTTCTGTTTTTTGTTATGGCGGGTTGTCCGTGCAACATCCTGTTGGCTCACAAGCTGTATGGGCGGATAGACAGAACCAACCTGAAATGAATGTTTAAAAAGAACTCTCGATAACAAAAAGCAGCGGCTAACAAAGGATGCGCCGCAGTGCGAACACGAAATAGTCGCACGGGGCGCAGCGGCGAAGTGGAGCAGAGGGCAGTCTGCGCACGCCGTCGTAGCGGTTGAAAAGGGTTTTCGTCTTCTGCGATGCCGTCGCATTGTGGCTGTTCTGTTTGTGAGGCTTAGGCCCCTGCCCGTTGATGAGTCGCACGGGGCGCGAGTTGCAGATGCGGTAGATGTCGTGGGCATCGGTGATGAGCGCGCCGTCGGCCTTCAGGGGAAGAGCCGTGGCATCGGTCAGCGTGTCGCGGGCTTTCTGCTCGCGAGCACCGGCCTTAGTGGCGCATCCCAGCACCAGCACCAGCCAGAGAAACCATATCTTGATAAGGCGGCTGTTCATCAGAAGAACGTGCAAAGTTACGAAAAGTCGAGCGCAATACAAAATAAATCCCATTTATTTTTATTGCCGAGACGGAGTAACTTATCCAAAGTTTATCATACAGTGAGCGTGACATCCCTTTTTCGTGCATAACACTCTTCAATCTTCATTATTTTTCGTACCTTTGCAGCGTTGTTGTGGTGACTCGGCGTGTTCGTCCTCCGCCAGAATTGGGCGAGGATGGCCGCGCTTAGTTGCCCGTGAGAAAGTAACAGATAGGATAAGCAGAGGTGAAAAAGATTCATGTCACAGCGTGCGACCGCGAGATTCTGCGCATCGCCATACCCAGCATTGTGAGCAACATAACCGTGCCGCTGCTGGGACTTGTCGACGTGGCCATCACGGGCCATCTGGGTTCGGCGGCCTACATCGGAGCCATTGCCGTGGGCGGCATGCTGTTCAACGTCATGTACTGGTTGTTTGCTTTCCTTCGTATGAGCACCAGTGGACTTACGTCACAGGCGCTTGGACGTCGCGATGTGGCCGAGTGCCATCGGTTGCTCAGGCATTCGCTGCTCATGGCTTTCTTGCTGAGTGCCGGTCTGTTGTTGTTTCAGATACCCATACGCGAGCTGGGCCTTTATATCATGTCGCCCACTGACGATGTGCGTCACCTCACCACCGTCTATTTCAACATCTGCATCTGGGGCGCCCCGGCCTCGCTGGGTCTCTTTGCCCTGAACGGCTGGTTCATCGGCATGCAGAACTCGCGTTCGCCCATGCTGGTGGCCATAGTGCAGAACGTGACGAACATCGTGGCGTCGCTCGTGCTCGTCTATGTGCTGGGCATGAAGGTGGAGGGCGTAGCCACAGGCACCCTCGTGGCGCAGTGGGGCGGTTTTCTCATGGCCCTGGGATTGAGCGTCCTGCAAATGAAAGCCACCGAGGTGCTGGCCTCCGAAGTACAAGCCCCCGAGGTGATAGCCCCCCTTTCGTCCCCCGAGGGGGACACGTTAGTTCCTGCGCAAGAAACTATAGAAGCCCCCTCGGGGGCCGTAGGGGGGGCCAGCACCTCGGGGGCTTCTTCCTCTTTCTTCCTTTTCCTTCGCACGCTTTGTCTTGTCAGCGTCCTCCTGTTCTTCACGTCGGCAGGTTCCCGTCAGGGTGAGGTGGTGCTGGCTGTAAACACGCTGCTCATGCAGCTCTATCTGCTGGTGAGCTATGTGATGGACGGCTTTGCCAACGCTGCCGAGGCCATGAGCGGCAAGTACTGGGGAGCGCGCGATATGGACGCCTTCCACCACACCGTCCGCCATTGTTTCCTGTGGGGCGTGGTGTGTGCCGTTGCCTTCACCTTATTATATATTATAGGTGGCCAGCCTTTCCTGCGGCTACTCACCGACGAGGTCTATGTGGTCGGTGCCTCACAGACCTACATCGGCTGGGCCTGGCTTGTGCCCGTGTGCAGTCTTGCCGCCTTCATCTGGGATGGCGTCTTCGTCGGCATCACCGCCGCGCGCCAGATGCTCACCTCCTCTTTCCTTGCTGCCGTCATCTTCTTTGCCGTCTATGCCGTTGCTGTCGGCCCTATAGGCAACCACGGCCTGTGGCTCGCCTTCATCTGCTATATGCTCACCCGTGGCATCGTGCAGACGCTCCAGTACAGGCGATTGCTGAAGAAGACCTAAGAGCAGTCTCTTGGCGCAGTCCTTATGGGTTCTTGCCTCTCAACGTTTCTCTCACCAGTTTCCCCCACGGCTTGATGAGGTCGTCGGTCCATTGACCGGTGGCCTTGGCCCTTGGCAAGAGCATGGAGCACGTCTCGTCTTTGTCCGACAGCGACCAGCAGGCGTAGCTGATGCCGTTCTTTTCCATGCAGTCCACCCACTTCTGCCATTCCTCGATGTTGAGAGGTCCGTTGCCCGAGGCTTCCATGGCTGCGCACTCGCTGACGAATACCGGCACGCTCTGAGCCACGGCCTTGGTCATGCGGTCACGCAAATCCTGCTTGTGGGTAGCGGCATAGAAGTGGACGGTGTACATCAGGTTGCTGACATCCTGCAGGGGAGACGCGGCCACCAGATGGATGTCCTGGTCCCAATGGGGACAGCCCATGAGGATGACATTGTCGGGGTCGTACTGCCGTATCTCTGCAATGATGGTGCGGGCATAGTCTTTCAGCGCGTCCCAGGAGTCGTTCACGGGCTCGTTGTAGAGTTCATAGATGACGTGAGGATGCCTGCCATATTTGCGCGCTATCATTCCGAAGAACTTCCGCGCCTCATCGGTGAGCAGCTTGTGGCTGTGCCAGTCCACGATGACGTAGAGGTCCTGCTTGATGGCAGCATTGATGACCGGCTCGATGCACGACAAGGCGAAATCGGGGTTTTCCAGATAGTTGTCCTCAATCATCACGCCCATGGCGGCACGCACCACGGTGGGATGCCAGTCCTGTTTGAGCCATTTCACGGCCTTGGCATTGTAGAACCTTGGCCACAGGTTGTGCCAGCCGAAGCTGACACCGCGCAGCACAACGGCCTGTCCCTTCTGGTCGCAGAGCTGCGTTCCTTTCACTTGTAGTTGTCCCCATTGACCGACAGGACCACCGGCGCTGGCCGTGAGCGAAAAGAAGGCCACGGACAGAAGAAGTAATAGCTTTTTCATATTTTTTCTAACTTTTGGAAATACGTTTAGGAGTTTAGGAGTCTGGGAGTTTTGGAGTTCTTTGCAAGCAAAGCGAACAAGTTCGAGCGTGGACATTAGATCTGATTCCAGAAATTCAGGATAAATGAGCGAATAAGACTATCGTCTAGACTCCCAAACTCCCAAACTCCTCAACAGTATAGTACATCCGAAACTTCTTTTTTAATATTCGAAGTGTGAAGACTTATTTGTTTAAGACGTTCTCGATGAACCGGCGTGTGACATCGAACGATCCGTCGGCGATGCGGTCCCAGAAGTCGTGATACTGCGAGGCGTGCTGGTCGCGCAGGGGCACGTCGCTGATGATGCGGAACGAGATGAAAGGAACCTGAAAGATGTGGCAGGTCTGGGCGATGGCTGCCGACTCCATGTCGACGGCCTTGGCCTCGGGAAAGAGACTGACGATGTGCTGCATCTTCTCGCGCGAGTCCACAAACCAGTCGCCTGTGACGATGAGTCCCGGGTGAAGGCGCTTTTCAGGACTGTCGCACTCCATGGCCTTTCTGAGCAGCATGCTGTCGGCAACGAAGCGCGGGGGCATGCCTTGCACCTGTCCGTAGACGGTTCCGCCAACGGCCGTTCCGCAGTAGACATCGTGGTAGGCCAGCTCGGTGCTAACCACCACGTCCTGAATGTTCACTTCGTCGCCGTTGCCGCCTGCGCAGCCCGACGAGACGATGACGTCAGGATGGTGCTGCCGAATCATTTCGGCGGCGCCGATGGCTGCGTTCACCTTGCCAATGCCACACTGCTGCACCACCACATTCTCGTCCGTGAATAGCGACTGGAGCTGGCGCAGCTCTTTCTCCATCGCTACAATGATACCAATTTTCATGACCTGTTTCGTTTGTTTGCTGGCAAAGTTACGAAAAAACGAGTGCAGAACAAAATAAATCTTGTTTATTTTTTATGCCGAGTTGGAGTAACTTATTCAAAGGTACGAAAAAAAAGTG
>JAFWQE010000080.1 GCA_017509155.1 Prevotella sp. | reverse complement strand
CCGTGGAACGCGCCGACATGCTTGTCGCCCTGAAACCAAAAGCGGAGTGGACTTCTGCTGAGACGAAAAATGATCTGCAGGAAAAAATGGAAGAAGCCCTTGGCGTGATTCCTGGTCTTGATGTGGAGATGTCGCAACCTATCCAGATGCGTAATAACGAGTTGATTACTGGTATTCGTCAGGATGTGGCAGTGAAAATCTACGGAGGTGACACGGAGGTGTTAGCGGACCTGGCCGACAGGGTGGAGCGTCTTATCAAGGATGTCGATGGCGTGAGTAGCCTGTTTGTGGAAAAGGTAAATGGACTGCCGCAACTGCAAGTGGAATACAACCGCCAGATGTTGGCCAAGTACGGTATTTCCATACGCCAGGCCAACGATGTGCTGCAGTCGGCTTTCGCTGGAAAAATTGCCGGGAGCGTGACGGAGGAGAACCGTCAGTTTGACATTGTGCTCCGCATTCACAATGACGGACGCGATGCCCTTTCCAATTTTGAGGACCTTTTCGTACCCTCGCCGTCTGGCGTTTCCGTTCCCATGCGCCAGTTGGCCACCATCAATTATAAGGAGGCTCCGGCGCAAATCTCGCATGAGGATGGGGAGCGCAGCATCTTTGTGGGATTCAATGTGAAGGGACGTGATGTCAGTTCCACGGTCAAGGATATCCAGCGGATTCTTGACGACCGCCTGGAGATGCCTGCCGGATACCACTATGCCTTCGGAGGTGAGTTCGAGAATCTGCAGAGCGCCACAGACCGGTTGATGGTTGCCATTCCCGTGGCTCTCATACTGATTCTGCTATTGCTTTATGCCACGTTGAAGAGCGTGCGTGAGACATTTTTCGTCGCATCGGCCATTCCGCTCTCGGCCATTGGCGGCATCGCCGCCCTGTGGCTTCGCGGCATGCCTATGAGTATCTCGGCAGGAATCGGTTTCATTGCCTTGTTCGGTGTTGCCGTACTCAACGGTATCGTACTCGTGGGACAGTTCAATGCCTTGCAGCAGCATGGAGTCACGGATGTCCGTCAGCGCATCCTCGAAGGATGTGAGCACCGTCTGCGTCCCGTTGTCATGACGGCATTGGTGGCTTCTTTCGGTTTTCTGCCCATGGCCCTCTCCACCAGTGATGGGGCCGAAGTGCAACGCCCGCTGGCCACTGTCGTCATCGGCGGTCTGCTCACGGCCACAGTTCTTACGCTCTTCGTGATTCCAACCATTTACAAGACTTTTACGAAAAATACGGAAGCAAATTCACATCAAACAGAAAATGAAAAGAATATATAGTACCTTATTAGTATTGGTATGCTGTCTGTCGTCGGTGGATGCACAGTCGTTGGCGGAATGTATCGAGACCGCACGTGCCAACAACATTGACGTGAAAGTGGCAGACCTGCAGGTGCAGCGGGCCAAACGGATGGAAGGCTCCTATTTCGAGATGGACCGGACGGAGTTGTCACTTTCGCAGGACCCGACTTCGGGCGGCAGCCCCGACAATGCGCTGACGCTCTCGCAGAAGATTGATTTCCCGACCGTTTACGGCAGGCGCCGGAAACTGCTGAAAGCCGAAACTCAGGTTGAGGAAAGCCGGCGCCAACTTACGGAAAGTGAACTGACGAGGGATGTTTCCATGGCTTATAGCAGACTGCTCTTTTGGCAGCATGTCGAAACGCTGCTTTGCGCAAACGACTCCGTGCTGGGCGAATTTGTCAGGACGGCAGACATCCGTTATAAAAACGGGGATACCAACCGTCTGGAACTGATGAATGCCCAGCAGATGAAGGCTGAGAATGGCATAAAACTGCGGGAGGCACAGGATGAGAAGACGGCTGCCGCAATACAGTTGCAGCAGTTGATGAACACCTCGGAAACAATTGTCGCCACAGACGATTATCTGTGTGTGCAGCCAACAGACGATGCCTACTCGTTTGCCGCCACCCCGCAGGGACAACTATTGGAGAGTGAGCAGGTGCGCAGTGAAAGTGAACTGGGCTACATCCGCCAGGGAATGATGCCGTCGTTCAACGTGGGAATCCGTCATCAGTTGGTTATTTCCGGAATCAACCCCTACGATGTGGATAGGTCGCGCTTCGACAAGGGCAACTGGATGGGTTTTGAAGTCGGGGTGGCATTCCCGCTTTTCAATGGTTCCCTGAAGGCCCGTAAATCTGCGGCAAAACTGGAAGTGGATATCGCACGCACCCGTCGTGAGCAGGCAGAGCGCAAGAGTGGTTCCGAATTGCTGATTGCCAGTAATGCCGTGGAGAGCGCCAGACAAACGTACGACTACTACCAGACAGAGGGTTTTCCTGCCGCCAAGGAGATGCGCCGCCTGTCGCGTATCGAATATGGTGCCGGAGAGATCACCTACATGGAGCACGTGCAAAACCTGTCGTCGGCACTTGCCGTTGAGATGGATCATGCCAAGGCCATCGACGCGCTGAACCAAGCCATTATAAAACTGAATTTTATCAAGGGAAAGTGATCGTTTTCGTTAAGCCAAATGAGCAGAGTCAAGCTTGCTTGAACTATGCCATGGCGAGAAAAGGTCGGATGTAACCCAATTTTTAACGATTAAGAAGATGAAGAAATTACTATATTCCATTATTGCCCTGTCATTGCTGACCGTTTCCTGCAAGAACGAAGTGAAGCAGACTGAGGAAGAAAACGAATCGCACGAAGAGAATGTCGTTGAATTGACCGATCAGCAGTTGAAAACCATCGGCATACAACTGGGGCATATAGAGCAACGCCAACTCTCAGGTACAATCAATGCCACGGGAACGCTGAAACTATCACCGCAGAACCGGGCGGAGGTCACCTCCTTGGTTGCCGGTGTCACCAAGCGTATCCTGGTGAAAGAAGGGCAGAACGTGCGTCAGGGCGAAACCGTGGCCTTGGTGGAGAACACCGAAATTGTGGCTTTGCAGAAAGACTATCTCGTCGCTTCCCGACAGCTCATGCTGGCACAGCAAGCCTTCCAGCGTCAGCAGGACATACATGAACAAGGTGCCGGCGTGGGTAAGAATCTGCAACAAGCCAAGGCCGAACTTGACATGGCCAGCGTCACCGAGAAAGGCTTGCGTCTTCAGTTGGAGCAACTGGGTATCAACAGTCGTCAGGTGGCACAAGGGCTTTTCTCCAATGCTGCTCCCGTGCGTTCTCCCATTACGGGTGTAGTGGGAGAAATATTGGTCAGTACGGGTAGTTATCTCGGCAATGAGACTGTGCTGATGAAAGTCTATGACAACAAGGCCCTCCATGCCGACCTCAATGTCTTTGAGAGCGACATTGCCAGTATTCACATCGGTCAGAAGGTCTCCTTGCAACTCCCCGACCATTCCCCAACACTCCTCACGGGTACAGTCTCGTTCGTTACCGCAGCCCTGGACAACGAGTCGAAATCGGCATCTGTCCACGTTAGACTCGACCGCACGTTAGGGAAAAGGCTCTTGCCCAATATGTTCGTTTCGGCCGTCATCCACAATGATGGACATACCTGCGATGCGGTGCCCGATGAAGCCATTGTGATGAGCGCCAATCGCAAGTTCGTGTTTGTCAGTCTCGGTTCCAACCGTTTCCGGAAACAGGAAGTCGTCACAGGACTCAGCCAGCAAGGCTACACGCAAATCACATTCACCGACAGCGTGTCTCCTTCATCCGAAATTGTCATAGCCAAGGCCTTTTATCTGGAGTCCATGCTGGCCGACCACGGAGAGGAGGAATAAGTAAATACCATTGTTATGGTATTGCACAAATGCTAAGAAAGGTGTACTTTTGCAATTGATGATACGAATTGTCACATACGAGCCGCAATACAAGCAGGACTTTATCCAACTGAACAAGCAGTGGATAGAGACCTGG
>JAFWQE010000079.1 GCA_017509155.1 Prevotella sp. | reverse complement strand
TTCTCGGCCATTGTCCGTGGCAGTCCGTGTTTGTCCGTGGCTGACACATCGCCGTTTTTCTCGGCCATTGTCCGTGGCAGTCCGTGTTTGTCCGTGGCTGGCACATCGCCGTTCTTCTCGGCCATTGTCCGTGGCAGTCCGTGTTTGTCCGTGGCATGATAAACCCTCACATAGACGCTTCTCTTCTACCTTGTAGTACCTCTTACCACTAGGCGGGTGCGCACCACCTTCTTCACCACCTTGTCCATGGGCAAGATGCCTTCGACATGGTTCACGAGAATGTCCACGGCTTCCTCGCCCACCATGTGGCCACGCTGCTCTACGGTGGTAAGCATAGGGTCGCAGGCAATGGCACGCTCGCCGTTGGTGAATCCACAGATGCTGACATCGCGGGGCACGTTCAGTCCCATGCGCTTGGCGGTGTATAGGATGCCGATGGCGGTGTCGTCGTTCACGGCAAAGAAGGCGTCGGGGCGATCCTCGCGACTGAGCACCTCGGGCGTAAGCGCCTCGGCGTCGGCACGGTTGTCACAAAGGAAGTGGAGCGATTCATCGATCTTCATCCCGTGTTTCACAATGGCGTCGTAGTAACCGTTGTAGCGGTTCTTGGAAATCTCCAGCTGCATGGGCGAGCCGTAGAACGCAATGCGCTTGCAACCGGTCTCTATGAGGTGTGTGACGGCAGTGAACGCTCCCATGTAGTCGTCCACAACCACGCGGTTGGTGTTGATGCCGGTGCAGATGCGGTCGTAGAACACCAGGGGCACGCCCGAGTTGAGCAGCCGCTGGAAGTGGGCATGGTCGCGCGTGTCCTTGGCCTGCGACACGATGATTCCGCACACGCGGCTCTGCTGAAACGACTCGCAGATGCGCCGCTCGCGCTCGTAGCGCTCGTCGCTCTGGGCCACCATGATGCGGTAGCCGCGCACGTTGGCCTGCTCTTCGATGCCAGAAAGAATGGTGGAGAAATAGTAGTGGGCTATCTGGGGCACGATGACGCCTATCACCCTGTTGGGCGCCACGCGGCTGTGGCGAAGACTCTCGGCCAAGGTGTTAGGATAGAAATTATGTTCGCGCGCGTAGGCTTTGATGCGCTCACGCTGCGCCTCACTGATGCGCGGACTGTCCTTCAGCGCACGGCTGACGGTGGCCACGCTCACGCCCAGCTCGCGGGCAATATCCTTCATCGTGATGTTCGGGTTTTCGTTCATAGGTATATTAACTATGTCGGTGCAAAGATATATAAAATCATTGATACCACCTTCGTATGGAAAAACAATCGTTTGTTTTTATAGATGCAAACGTTTGCGCAAAACAAATACTTGATTTATCTCAAAAAAAAGAACAACATTAAGAAACTTATTTTATATTTGCACCCGCAAAACGTTACAATCATCGAAAAGAAATAAATAATAACTAACTTTAAACAATGTAAAGATGAAGCAGGTAAAAACCAAATTGCCTCTAAGGATGCTGGCCCTCATCTGTGGGCTGATCCTTTCTGCGACGGCCTTTGCACAGCAAATCACTGTGAACGGCCATGTTAAGGATGCTACCGGCGAAGCTGTCATTGGTGCCACAATCCGCGTTGTAGGACAAACGGGCGGTGCCATTTCCGACTTCGACGGTAACTTCGTGATCAAAGCTAACAAGGGCGACAAGCTCTCGGTTACTTACATTGGATATGACGAAGCCATTATGGACGCTGCGCCCAACGTGGTCGTCACGCTGCAGGACGATGCCGCACAATCGCTCAACGAAGTGGTGGTCATCGGTTACGGCGCCGTGAAGAAGAACGACCTGACCGGTTCGGTGACGGCTCTGAAGCCCGACACCAAGAACAAGGGTCTGGTGGTCAGCGCTCAGGACATGATGCAGGGTAAGATTGCCGGTGTGAACGTCACCAGCGGAGGTGGTACTCCTGGTGGCGGCGCAACCATCCGCATTCGTGGCGGTTCGTCGCTCAATGCCTCAAACGACCCTCTCATCGTCATCGACGGTATTCCAATGGACAACAACGGCGTGAAGGGTCTGGCCAATGGTCTCTCGATGGTGAACCCGGCCGACATTGAGTCTTTCAACGTGCTGAAGGACGCCTCCGCAACAGCCATCTACGGTAGCCGCGGTTCTAACGGTGTCATCATCATCACCACCAAGAAGGGCCACAAGAACCAGGGAATGCAGGTGACCTACAACGGTAACGTTTCGGCCAGCATGAAGAAGAAGACCGTAGACGTGATGGACGGCGACGAGTATCGTGCCTTCATGCACAGCTTGTTCGACGACGATGCCGCTCCCATCCAGGCCATGGGCAACGCCAATACCGACTGGCAGGAGGAGATCTATCGCACCGCAATCAGCCACGACCACAACGTGACGCTGACGGGCTCGGTGAAGAATCTCCCCTTCCGTGTCTCTCTGGGCTACACTGGAGAGGAAGGTATTCTGAAGACATCTGACTTCAAGCGCTACACCGCAGCCATCAACCTCAGTCCCTCGTTCTTCCAGGACCATCTGACGCTCAACCTGAACGCCAAGGGAATGTATGCCGAAAGCCGTTATGCCGACGGCAATGCCATCAGTGGTGCCGTGTGGATGGACCCCACTCACCCCGTGATGAGCAGCGACCCGCGCTATAAGAACATCGGCGGATACTTCGGATGGATGACCGACGGTAGCTCACTCAACGACACACAGTGGACCGAGAAGACCTTCGACGATGCCACCAAGAACCCCGTGGCCGTGCTCGACCTGAAGAACGACCGCGCACGCAGCCGCTCGTTCATCGGCAATGCAGAGATTGACTACAAGATCCATGGTTTCGAAGACCTGAGACTCCACGCCACATTCGGTGCCGACATCTCAAAGGGTAAGCAGAACACCGATGTGTCACCCATGTCACCGCTCGCTAACTACTACGGCAGCTTCGGATGGGACGAAATCCTGAAGCGCAACCTCTCGGTGAACGCATACGCTCAGTATTACAAGGACTTCAACGACAACCACCACTTCGACATCATGGGTGGTTACGAATGGCAGCACTTCTGGCGCTCGCAGCACAACAACTACTGGGGAATGTACCCGAGCACCAACACCGAGAAGCCCAACCAGAAGTACAAGGAAACAAAGGGCGAATACAAGACCGAGAACTATCTGGTATCGTTCTTCGGACGTATGAACTACACGCTCCTGAACCGCTATCTGCTGACGGTGACTGTTCGTGACGACGGTTCTTCTCGCTTCCGCGAGCACTGGGCACTGTTCCCTTCTACAGCCCTGGCATGGCGTATCCACGACGAGCCGTTCATGAAGAGCGCCACCAACCTGAGCGACCTGAAGCTCCGCCTCGGCTGGGGTAAGACCGGTCAGCAGGAAGGTATTGGCGACTACAACTATTTCGCCGTTTATCAGACCATCGATCCCGCACTGGGAGGTAATGGTTTCTATCCTATCATCGGTACTGGTCAGCTCTACCGTCCTCAGGCATACGACAAGGACCTGACTTGGGAAACCACTGAGACCTACAACGTCGGTCTCGACTTCGGTTGCTTCAACCAGCGCTTCACCGCAAGCCTCGACTGGTACTACCGCAAGACCACCGACCTGCTCAACACACGTTATGTGTCGGCCGGCTCGAACTTCCGCAACCAGGTTACGTCGAACATCGGTTCACTGAAGAACACCGGTATTGAGCTGGCAATGAGCTGGAAGGCTCTGCAGACCAAGGACTGGTACTGGACCATCGACTACAACTTCACTTACAACGAGAACAAGATTACCGAACTCATCGGTGGCGACGACAAGGACTACTACATCCCCACAGGCGGCATCTCTGCCGGTACGGGTAACACCTGTCAGGCACACGCTGTGGGCCATGCTGCCAGCTCGTTCCTCGTCTACCAGCAGGCCTACGACAAGAACGGCATGCCGCTGGAAGGCGTTCTCGTTGACCGCGACGGCAATGGTGTCATCAACGAGTCTGACAAGTACTACTACAAGAACCCGATGGCTCCTGTTACCATGGGTCTGAGCTCACGCCTCGAGTACAAGAACTTCGACCTGGGCTTCGCTCTCCGTGCCAGCATCGGCAACTACGTGTTTAACGACCAGATGGCCGGTTCGAGCAACATCAGCAAGGCTGCCATGTGGCGTCAGGACAAGTTCTCGCAGAACCGCCCGGTTGCTGTGCTGCCTTACAAATGGGCAAGCGACGACGAGAAGTCAGTGCTCTCCGACCGCTACGTGCAGAACGGCTCGTTCCTGAAGATGGACAACGTCACGCTCGGCTACAGCTTTGCCAACCTTCTCCGTGGTGCCAACTACGGCGGTATCAGCGGACGTATCTATGGCTCTGTGACCAACGTGTTCACCATCACCAAGTACAAGGGCATCGATCCTGAAGTGTTCGGCGGCATCGACAACAACATCTATCCGCGCCCCATCACCTTCCAGCTCGGTCTGACCCTGAACTTCTAATCGTTACACATTATTAATATATACAATTAGGAACATGAAACGTTATATCAAGCATATCATCCCTGCAGCAACTCTGCTGCTTGCAATGGGCACGACGACATCGTGCGTCAACGACCTCGATGTAACACCTATCGACCCGAACCTCGTCATCCTCGACGAAAGCTCGGTAGACTACCTCTTCAACAAGTGCTATGCCAACCTTGCACTTGCAGGTAACTCTGGTGCCGACGGCGACTGCGACATCGACGGACTCGACGGCGGTACAACCGGTCTGATTCGCCAGATGTGGAACTCTAACGAGCTTACCACCGACGAGGCTATCTGTGCATGGGGCGACCCCGGTATCGCCAACTTCCACTTCAACGACTATGATGGTGGCCACCCGATGCTTCGCGGTTACTACTATCGCCTCTACAACGGCATTACCCTGTGCAACCACTATCTCGACGTGGCTTCCGACCATAATGCAACCATGACGGCCGAGGTTCGCTTCCTCCGTGCTCTCCAGTATTATCTGGCCATGGACGCATACGGAAACATCCCGTTCCTCACCACGGTGTCTTCAGAGAAGGCTAAGCAGGCCTCACGCAAGGAGGTTTATGACTTCATCGAGAGCGAACTGCTGGAGATTGAGCCACAACTCGCCGATGCCAAGGCAAAGAACAGCAGCGACTCCAGCTATGGCCGCGCCGACAAGGCTGCTGTCTGGATGCTCCTCATGCGTCTCTATCTGAACGCCGAGGTCTATACTGGCACCGCCCAGTGGGCCAAAGCCGCTGAATATGCCAAGAAGGTGATGGATTCATCTTACAAGCTGAACACTACTGGCGCTGGCAAGTGGAGCGCTTACCAGATGCTCTTCATGGGCGACAATGGCGAGAGCAGCGCCGCTCAGGAGTGCATCTTCCCCGTGCTTTGCGACGGTGAGAAGACCACCAGCTACGGAACATTCTTCTTCATTCAGGCCTCTACGTTCAATGCTGAGATGCACGCCAATCCCGATGATGCACTGGCCACCAACGGTTCGTCCGACGGTACATGGGCTGGCAACCGCGCCCGTGCCGACCTCGTGGCAAAGTTCTTCCCGAACAACGATGCCCCGAATGTGGAGTCCTACAACATGACAACCGCCGCCGGCGACGACCGCGCCATCTTCTGGGGTGTCGACCACATTGTCGATGCTACCGATCCGGGCACATTCTCCAACGGCTTCGGCGTCTGCAAGTTCGTGAACTTCAAGAGCGATGGTTCTCCGGCTCACAACAGCAAGTTCCCCGATGGCGACTTCTTCTTCTTCCGCGCTGCTGAGGCATATCTGACATACGCCGAGGCTACAGCACGTGCCAACGGTGGTTCCACCACTCCTGAAGGCACAGCAGCCATCAACGCACTCCGCCAGCGTGCACACGCTGCAACACGCGCCGGCTATTCTCTCAATGAAATCCTCGACGAGTGGAGCCGTGAGTTCTACTTCGAAGGTCGCCGCCGCGTGGACCTCATCCGCTACGGCTACTTCGGAGGCAACAACAACTACACTTGGCAGTGGAAGGGCGGCGCGCTTGCTGGACGCCAGTTCAGCGCTGACCGTAACATCTTCGCCATCCCCACCACGGACCTGACGGCGAATGAGAACCTGAAGCAGAATCCTGGTTATTAATCTTTAGAGAAACTACGACAATGAAAAATATCATCAAGTCAGCATGTCTGCTGCTTCTCAGCGCATGCGCATTCACAGCTTGTGAAGACGATAATTTCTACAACCCGACGGTGCAGCAGCCATCTTCGTTTGTGCTCAACACACCGGCCTACTCGTCATCAAACCTTGACTTGGCCACGTCGGAGACCGTGAACTTCACATGGTCGCAGCCCAACTACGGCTTCCCCGTGGCAGCACAATACCAGGTGCAGGTGTCGCTCGACGGCAACTTCACCACATCGGTTGCTCAGGAAGAAGCCGACGAGTCCGGCGCCACCACTTCCAACTACTTCGAGATTGAAAACATCTTCAACTCGTGCTCTGCCGCTGTCGACGCTGCTGCCATCGCAAAGGGACTGCAGCAGATAGCCAAGTGGGACGAGGGCAAAGTTCCTACCACGCAGACCATCTATGCACGTGTGAAATCGACGCTCAACGGACTGCAGGACGTCTTCTCCAACGTTGTCACGCTCAACGTCATTCCTTATTATGTAGAGCTCACCGACGCAGCGCCCGAACGCTGGTATCTCGTCGGAGCATGCATTGGCGACGGCTCGTGGAACAACTCTCCCGACGGCATTGGCACAAGCCTCATCCCGATGTACACCAAGGCTGGTGAGGAATACGACAAGAAGACCGGCAAGGGTGTCATCCAGTACATTGGCTACCTTACCTCTGCAGGCTTCAAGCTCATCAAGAACCCAGGCTCTTGGGACGATCAGTGGGGACAGGGCGACAGCTTCGGCACATTCGTCATGAACGACAGCGGCTCTGGCAACATCACCGTACCCGCAGACGGCTACTACGTGGTAGAACTCAACACCGTCAAGAACGAACTCACCGTTACGCCTTACGACGGCAATGCCACCGTCTACGCCTCCATGTCTATCCCTGGCGACTTCAATGGTTGGGATGTGGCTGTCAAGATGAACGCCATCAGCACCTTCGACGGAGCCGTCAACCACGATTGGTTCTACAAACTCGACGCAACAGCTGGTGACACCACCGGTAAGTTCGCCGCCAACGAAGCTTGGGATGTCAACTGGGGTAACACTGAGTTCCCATTCGGATTCGGTACTCAGAACGGACCCAACATCCCCATTGCACAGGGCAGCTACATCGTTGTCTTCAACGACATTCTCGGTGCATATTCGTTTTTCGCACAGTAAGTAACATCTGAAAAAAGCATAACAGAACATGAAAAAGATATTTTTAGCACTCGGCTTCGGCTTGCTTCTTGCAAGCTGCACCGACGAATATGAGCCCTGGGCCGAACCGCAGAGCAATCCGCAGGAAGCAGCGCAGTCGGTGACACTCACCGTGGCCAATGCCCCAGCCATCGATTTCGCCACGCTCACAGCCGACCCCGTACAGATCTTTGTGCCCACCATCAACTCCACAGAGGAGGGCATCACCAGCTTCAAGGCCGTGCTCTATAATGCCGACCGCACCAACTCCGTGGCCATCGACACCGATACCGAAGGCCGCGTGTCTGCAGCCGACCTGAAGGCAGCCGTTGAGCAGCTCTACGGCAAACGCCCAGAGGCACGCACACTGCCTGTCGACGTCACCGGCTATACCCTCATCAACGGCCAGAGCATCGCCAACACCGGCACCGCCACGGCCACCGTTACGCTGAATGCTCCCTACATCGACAGCAACGGCTACTACCTCACTGGCGACTTTGCAGGATGGAATCAGGAAGGCGCTCTGCCATTCACTCACATTGGTGGCGGCGACGTCTACGACAACCCCGAGTTCCAGATTGTCTTCACGACAACCGGCGACAACCAGTACTGGAAGATCATTCCGGCCGCCAACTACAACGGCGACTTCTGGTCAGAGGGTGAAACCGGAGTAGTGGGTACCACCATCGACGGTGACACCAGCTTCGAAGGCAACCTCACCACCACGAGCCCGCAGGCCGGTAAGATTGAGGCTGCCGGTATCTACCGCATGACCATCAACATGATGAACTACACCTACCGTCTGGAGAAGCTCGACTTCAAGCCCTATGTATACTTCATCGGTGCTACCGACGGATGGAGCGCTTCCGACCAGCGCGTGGCCACCACCACCTTCGACGGCAAGTACACTGGCTACATCTACTTAGCCGACCCGAACGGATGGGGCCTCGAGTTCAAGTTCCAGAAGAACCCAGGCGACTGGGGCGACGACAGCCAGCTCAACTCCAACAACATGGCAGAAGTGTCGGGCGACTTCGAGAAGGGCCCCGACAATTTCAAGGCATCGGCAGGCGAGGGCGTCTACTACGTTGAGCTCGACCTGGCAGCCGCCACGTTGAAGGGCACGAAGATCAACAACATGAACCTCGTGGGCGACTTCAACGGCTGGAATGCTGGCGACGACGCACAGCAGATGAAGTGGGATGCCGCCAACTTCTGCTACGTCATCGAGAACGCAGGTGTCACCGCCAACGGATGGAAGTTCACAGCCAACAATGACTGGGGCATCAATCTTGGCTCCAACGACACAGTGGAACCGTCATCCATTATCAACGACCTCGTTGGAAACGGTAAGAACATTGGAGTTGTGGGCAAGACCATCCGCCTCTACCCCACTCGCAAGACATCTGACAACATCTACGCCACCGTGGAATAACCACCACTGAGGCAATCATCAAGAAGGCCGCCCGGGAAATCCCAGGCGGCCTTCTTTCGTTCTCATCCTTTCAGTAAAACACCCCCTCCACACAATCCTTCATCCTTCATCCAACACCTTTCATCCATCACCTATCACCTTTCATCCATCTCCACCCAATCCTTCATCCTTCATCCATCATCCTTCATCCATCTAAATATTTATGCCATAGCTCTGCTTCACTTCGCTCATCACGAATGTGCTTTCTATCGAAGCCAGGTTTTCTATCTCTCCCAGTTTGTTGAGGATGAACTCCTGGTATTGTTTCATGTCGGCGGCGCGCACCTTCAGCAGATAGTCGTAGGCGCCCGATGTGTTGTAGCACTCCGTCACCTCGGGAATTCGCTGGATGCGCCTCACAAAGGCGTCGGCAATCTCGTGGTTGATCTGCTTCAGCTTCACCTTGCAGAACACCTGCAGTCCTTGGTTCAGCTTGTCGGGATCGAGCACGGCGATGTATCTCTTGATGTAGCCTCGTCGCTCCAAGCGCTTTTGCCGCTCGAAGACGGGTGTGGGCGTAAGGTGCACAGCGTCGGCCAGCTCCTTCGTCGTCAGTTTTGCGTTCCGCTGCAATGTGCGCAGAATCTGCAGGTCAATGTCGTCTAATGATTCTATCATGGGTGAAAGGGAGAAGCCCCCCAAGCCCCCGAGGGGGATGTCCAACTGAGAACTGAGAACTAAGAGGGAGGAAGCCCCCCAAGCCCCCGAGGGGGATGTTTTATTGAGAGGGGAGGAAAACATTCTTCGGTAGTCATTTCCCAACCCACATGCGGAATGATTTTCTTTTTACGCTGCAAATATAGGGATATTTTCTGAATAACACAAGAAATCTGGAAGATATTTCTAGGCTGTTTCCTCTACCATGTTCGGTCTCTTCTCCGAGAGACAGCCATGATTACAGCGGACGAGGGCGCACATGCTCCCGGCCGAAAATGACGAAAAAGAACGGCGAAACTGGCGGATAGAAGAAACAAAAGCGGCAGTTTACTGAAACAAATCCAATGGAATCGTTGAACGAAATCAATGGAATCGTTCAACAAAATCAATGGAATCGTTGAACGAAATCAATAGATTTGTTTCGGAAAACTGGCACTTTTGCAGAGGCCATTTGGCGTTTTCAGTGATTAATCTCAACAATTTTAAAGTGACTTCGCGGCCTCGATCCAGCTGTACTGCTCGGCGGGCTTGGTGGCGTAGAGGTAGACCACGTTCTTATCCTTGTCGGTCTGGTTCGGCTCGATGGCCGTGCGGTAGTCCTC
>JAFWQE010000078.1 GCA_017509155.1 Prevotella sp. | reverse complement strand
AAGTCATAGCCCTGCAACAACTGATAGGTGAACTCTGTGAATGAGAGTCCGTCGCGTGCTGTTCCGTTGAGTCTCTGCTGCACGCTCTCCTTTGCCATCATGTAGTTTACGGTGATGTGCTTTCCCACCTCGCGTGCGAAGTCGAGGAAGGTGAAGTCCTTCATCCAGTCGTAGTTGTTGACCATTTCGGCAGCGTTGGGCTCGGTGGATTCGAAATCAAGGAAACGAGCCACCTGCTTTTTAATGCACTCCTGGTTGTGACGCAGCGTTTCATCGTTCAGCAGGTTGCGCTCCTGCGACTTACCCGAGGGGTCGCCAATCATACCTGTGGCACCACCAACGAGGATGATGGGCTTGTGACCGCAGCGCTGCAGATGGCGCAGCATCATGATACCGCAGAGGTGTCCGATGTGGAGCGAGTCGGCAGTGGGGTCGGTGCCGAGGTAGGCCGTTACCATCTCCCTTTGCAGGAGTTCTTCTGTGCCAGGCATAATCTGTGCGAGCATGCCTCGCCATTTCAGTTCTTCAACGAAGTTTTTTCTCATATCTTTATTATATTATGTTTTCAACAAACTGTCAACTCTAAACTAAATCTTCTCACGGCACTGGGTCGTAGCCTGAACCTCCCCAAGGGTTACAGCGAAGGATGCGCCAGATGGCAAGGTAGAGTCCCTTAATAGGTCCATGCTTCAGGAGTGCCTGGCGAGCATATTCGGAACAGGTGGGCGTGAAGCGGCACGAGGGCGGCGTATAGGGTGATATGCACACCTGATAGAAGCGGATGGGGAGCAGGAGCAACCACACCAGACAGCGTGAAATGAAGTGGAGTATTTTCCTGACGATGTTCATCACTTCTGAGGGTTTGGGGAGGTTGCGACTGAGTCGCAACAAACTGGATTAGCGGAGGTGCTGTCGGGGCTAGCTGGGGTGCTGCCATCTGTACTGGCTAGAGTGCTGCTATCGGGACTTACGGAGGAGCTACTTGCAGGAGTGGCAGACAGCTGGGAGGCAGTGCGCGTGAGGAGGTTTTGCAACTTATGGTCGATCTCGCTGCTTGGCAGATGACGCCCATCCATCCAAATCAACGACAGTGCTATTGCCTTTTGTGGTGTATCGGCCACAGCCTCAACCAGCAGTTGTTTGTGGTGGCGGTAGGCCTCGCGCAGTTGCCGTTTTACACGGTTGCGGTCGACAGCATGTTTGAAATGTCGCTTCGGCACACTGACGATGATACTTGCTGGCGGCTGTCCCGGCTGTCGCTCCACGGTAGTGAAGACCACCCTTAAAGGAAACGACGACATCGATCGTGCGGTGCCGCCATTAAAGAGCTGTTCCATCAGCTTCTTGCTGCAGATGCGCTCTTCCTTGCTGAGTGTGAACGTGCCTTTCACAGACATCGTCTTCCTGTCAATAAATAGCTGGTGTCGTTACGACAAGGCCTCCTATTATTTCTTCTTCTTGTTTGCTTCCATCAGATAAGCCTTCAGCGCACCCGTCATAGAAGGATACTTCTCGGAGGGAGCCTGCAGGTCGAGGCGCAGTCCAACCTCTTCTACAGCCTTGGCCGTAGAAGGTCCGAACGTACCGATACGAATATCGCCCTGCTCAAACTGTGGGAAGTTCTTCATCAGTGCCTGAATACCAGTAGGGCTGAAGAAGATGAGCATGTCGTAGTCGAAGTTCTTCACCTCTTCCTCGCTGAAGTCGTTCGACACGGTACGATACATATAGCATTCCGTATGCTGCAGTTTCTTGGAATCGAGCAGGTTCTTCACATCGTCGTTGTGAACATCGCTCAGGGGAACGAGATATTTCTCTGTCTTATGCTTCACCATCGTGGGCACAAGATCCTGAATCTTGCCCGTACTTCCGTAGAACACCTTGCGCTTGCGATACTGCACGTATTTCTGGATGTAGAGCGCAATGGTCTCTGTAACACAAAAGTACTTCATATCCTCAGGTATCGACACATGAAGTTCTTTTGCCAGTTTAAAGAAATGGTCGATGGCATGGCGCGACGTGAAAACAACAGCCGTGTGGTCGAGGATATTTACCTTCTGCTGGCGGAATTCCTTGGCCGTAATCCCTTCTACCTTGATGAAGGGACGGAACACAAGCTCAACACCCGACTCGTTAGCTATATCGTAGTAGGGTGACTTTTCACTGGCTGGCTTAGGTTGCGAAACCAATACTTTTTTAATCATTTCTGTATTAAAAATTTACTTTCAAAAAACTGTTTATCAGCGTCAGTGCTCCCCCCAACAAAAAGAGAGGCACGATTTCGAGGGCACAAAGGTACAAAATATTTTGCAAAAAGCGCCCTTTCTTTTGGAAAAAGATTAAGAAGGTCTTATAAAATGTAAGAATTTTAACTAAAATAATCACTACAAGTGCATAAATGGTAGCACTTTTCATTGAAAGGTCGAAGTAAGAAAGCAACATCACAAGCGGGAAAAGCAGTATACCTTCAGCCGATATGAGGAACAAAAAAGACTTGCTCCATTGTTCGATTTTTTTGCTTTCGAAGAACACACTTCCCACCCCCCAATACAATATCATTTTCACAGCGAAATAGGCGGCGATGACACCCGTGAAAATGCCAATGACCTGATACTGGTCGACCACGAATGTTTCGGTGCCGTCGGTACGCTGCGAAAAGAAGAAGATGATGGAGAAGAGCAGGCAGGTCTGTAAGACCAAGAACATTTGCACCCACAACTCTCCTGAGGTCTCGGTGATCTCTGTGGTATTGGCACGCTGCACATAGAAGAAGTTCTTTGCCTGACGAATGATGAACTCGCGCGACTTCGCAAGAGCCAGCATGGCGAGGATGAACGTGCCGAGTAACAGTCCGGTGATGACATTGTCGCTCGCCACACTGTAGGGCACAGGGTCGCCGGCCACCCCCAGACGACCTCCCGTCAACTCAGGATGAAACAGGGAGTCCTTCGAGAAGAACGACTCACGATAGTACTGCGGTAGGGAGGCATCGCGAAAACTCTTCCCCTTCGGATGCCCGGGCATGTGGAGCGTGTCGGGCTGCTCGCTCCAGTGTATCTCGGAGATCTTGATGTGCCGCTGAATGGCAGAGTCCTGTTGCGCAGGAGTGGCATCGGCAGGAAGCCACGACAGCACCTCCTTCGGTGTGAGCTCATGAGGCTTGGGCGCAACAGTCACCTGACCACTGTCGCCAGCGGCCAGAGCGGGTTGCACGGTCAGGGTGTCTTGTCTCATGAGATGGAGCGTTTTCCGAGGGTTCCTGAATGTCCGGGACTTTCCTGGATATTAAAGATTAAAAGCCTT
>JAFWQE010000077.1 GCA_017509155.1 Prevotella sp. | reverse complement strand
GAAGAGTGAAGAATTTCCTTCCGGAGTCCGTGTAGGTAAATGGACGGCGGCAGCAAATTCTTCACTCTTCACTTTTCACTCTTCACTAAATTTTAATTGGTAGCAAAGACATACTCGTTATACACGTTGCCGCGGTTGCGGATCACGATGCGGAAGATGCCTGTCCACTTCGGGTTCCATGTGCAGACGCAGTCGTCGGTATAGTCGTCGTCCTTCGTGATGAAGTTGTCGTTCTCGTCATAGACATACATGTCAAGGTCGGTGTCGCCATCGCCCGAGCACACGGCACGAGCAAGCTCACCGCCGCGGAAGTTCAGACGGTAGGTGACACTTGAGTTGGCACGGCAGATGTCGGTGTCGTAATACGGGCCATTGACGCGTCCGCGCTGAGCCTGATTCTCCTCAACACGCTGGATGACACTGAGCATTGTCTTGTCCTTGTCTGCCAGTTCGCGTGCGTCCTTCAGCAGCTGGGCAGCGTCCAGACTGATGTGTCCCGACTTCTTGTCTGCAGCAACAGCCTGATGGGCAGTACCCTGACGGCCTTCAATGGCGCGCTGCTGGATGCCGTTGTCCAGAACAATCTGGGCAGCCTGAACCAAAGCCATAGGCGACTGGTTGGCATAGCCATAACGAGAGAGCTGAGCAGCCAATGCAATGGGGTCCTGCTTAACCTCACCCTTCATTTCTTCTTTCTGTTCCTGAGCCATCATGGTTCCAAACGAAAGGAACATAGCGGCAATCAATAAAATCTTCTTCATACTCGTACTTGGTTTTAGTTATAAATAATTAAGGTGAATAAAATTCGATTTGTATTTCTACGTATGACAGCGTTAACATGGTCAGCTATCCGAAAGATTTTACTTTATGTTTACGAAATGCAAATTTAAATGTTTTTGTAGAAACCCACAAGTTTTTTTATTATTTTAACTCAACTTTCGGGAGTTCGAACTCCCAAAACTTGGATCTTTTAACTAAGGAGAAACACATATATCTGCGCTCCTCTTGCCCGAAAATGCAGGAAAAAGCAGGAAACTGCTGTTTTTTCTTCCTGTTTTGCTTGCTTATTCGTACCTTTGCACCCATGATAGAGACAATCAAGGACTTTGAGGTGATGGCTCCAGTGGGCTCTCGCGAGTCGCTGGCGGCAGCACTGCAGGCTGGTGCCGACAGCATCTATTTCGGCATCGAGCGCCTGAACATGCGTGCCCACTCTGCATCGACGTTCACCATCGACGATTTGCGCGACATTGCGCAATTGTGCGAACAGCAGGGCGTAAAGACGTATCTGACGGTCAACACCATCATCTATGGCGAGGACCTTCCGCTGATGCGACAGATTATCGATGCCGCCAAGGAGGCGCGCATCTCTGCGGTCATCGCGTCGGATGTGGCTGTGATGACCTACTGCCGCAGCATTGGTCAGGAGGTGCATCTGAGCACTCAGCTGAACATTTCCAACATCGAGGCGCTGCGGTTCTACGCGCAGTTTGCCGACGTGGTGGTGCTGGCGCGAGAGCTGAACATGGACCAAGTGGCCGAAATCCACCGCCAGGCCGTGGAGCAAAAGGTGTGCGGACCATCGGGACAGCCCATCCGCATCGAGATGTTCTGCCACGGCGCCCTCTGCATGGCGATATCTGGCAAGTGCTATATGAGCCTCGATGCTGCCAATCGTTCGGCAAATAGAGGTGAGTGTGTCCAGATATGCCGGCGCTCCTACTTGCTGACCGACGCCGAGACAGGCCACCAGATAGAGGTGGACAACAAGTACCTGATGAGTCCGAAGGACCTGAAGACGGTGCGCTTCATCGACCGACTCATGAAGGCCGGCGTGCGAGTGTTCAAGATTGAAGGGCGGGCTCGCGGACCTGAGTATGTCTACACCGTGGTGAAGACCTACAAGGAAGCCATCCAGAGTGTGCTCGACGGAACGTTCACCAAGGAGAAGAAAGACAACTGGGACGAGCAGTTGGCGCGCGTCTTCAACCGTGGTTTCTGGGACGGATACTACCAAGGCCAGCTGATGGGCGAGTGGAACAAGGAGTACGGTTCGTGTGCCACCGAGCGCAAGCTCTACATCGGCAAGGGCATGAAATACTTCTCGAAGCTCGGCGTAGCGGAGTTTTCCGTGGAGGCCAACACGTTCTCGGTGGGCGACAAGATGCTCATCACAGGCCCCACCACCGGCGTCATCTACGTCACAGCCGACGAGATTCACGACGACAACGGGGCAGTGGAGACCGCTCAGCAGGGCACACGCGTCAGCATCAAGGTGCCTCAGAAGGTGAGGCCCTCCGACAAGCTGTTCAAGCTGGTTCGCTCAGAAATGAATCCCCAAACATAATACATCACAGAATATGACAATCAACGAGATACAAGACGAAGTCATCGAGGAGTTCTCGGGCTTCGACGACTGGATGGACAAATACCAGCTACTCATCGACCTGGGCAACGAACAGGAGCCGCTCGATGAGAAGTACAAGACAGAGAGCAACCTGATTGACGGCTGCCAGAGCCGCGTGTGGCTGCAGGCCGACTACCGTGACGGCCTTCTTTGGTTCACGGCAGAGAGCGACGCGCTCATCGTGAAGGGCATCGTGGCCCTGCTCATCCGCGTGCTCAGCGGACACACACCGCAGGAGATTCTCAACACCGAGCTCTACTTCATCGACCTGATAGGGCTGAAGGAACACCTCTCGCCTACCCGCTCAAACGGTCTGCTGGCCATGGTGAAGCAGATGAAGATGTATGCGCTGGCCTATGCGGCGCAAGCGCCTAAATGACAAATGATAAATGATAAAGACACCGGCATTGAAAAGCAACCGTGCCCTAATACCTGCCTGTTATCGTCATCCAACTGCCCTTGGCACTACAGACATCCCTGGGCCGCTCTGCCCGATTTACCATTTGTCATTTGTTCATTTAGGCGCGCAGTTCCGCCATGCCTCCCTCTTACCTTTGGAATATCCAGGGTGCGCCCCTCTTTATCATTTGTCATTTATCATTTATCATTTAGGCGCGAAGCGCCGCCATGCCGACCTCTTACCTTTGGGATATCCAGGGTGCGCCCCTCTTTATCATTTGTCATTTATCATTTAGGCGCGAAGCGCCGCCACAGATGCGCAAACTCAGAACTATTGAGATGAACCGCCTCACGGTGGACGAGTTCCGTGAGGCCGAGAAGCTGCCATTGGTCGTCGTGCTCGACGATGTGCGGTCGATGTACAACATCGGTGCGGTGTTCCGCTCGGCCGATGCCTTCCGTGTGGCGGCCGTCTATCTGTGCGGCATCACGGCCACACCGCCACATCCCGAAATCCACAAGACCGCCCTGGGCGGCGAAGACAGCGTGACATGGCGCTACTTCCCCACCGCTCTGGAGGCCGTGGAAGAGCTTCGGCGCGAGGGCTGCTTCGTGTATGCCGTGGAGCAATGTGAGGGCAGCACCAAGCTGCAGGAGCTGAATGGCTCTGTCAGCGCAAAGGCCGAACGCGACGCAACCTACGCCATTGTCCTGGGCAACGAGGTGAAAGGCGTGCACCAGGAGGTCGTGGACCGCTGCGACGGCTGTCTGGAAATACCGCAGTTCGGCACGAAGCACTCGCTCAACGTCGCCGTAACGGCCGGCATCGTCATCTGGGAATTCGCACGGACACTGGCTCTCTGCAACAGCACAGCCGACAACCAGTGAAGCAAGAACCTGACGTCCACACTCCCAGACTTCCAGACTCCCAGACTCCCAAAAACAGAAACATAGGGATTTCCCCACGATATTTAGGAAATCACCCCTTGCACATGTCGCCGAAAAGGTGTTTCTTTGCACACAGAAAGTGCAAGGAAACACTTTTTTGTTGAACAACATTTAAAGAATAGGAGACCCATAAGATGAAAAGAAGATTCCTCATGACATTGGTTGGTCTGCTGGCCTTGTTGCCCATGCAGGCACAGAACTATCAGCGCAGCCGCTACTACAACCCGGGCAGCGGACGGCTTGACTATCGCGGTGGCCGTGCTACCGGCAACTGGCGCCGCGGCTATGACTACACCTACTATGGCTTCCGCGTCGGACCGTCTTTCAGCACCGTCAGCAGCGATGACAAGTATCTGGACGGCAGCAGCGTAAAGACCGGTCTGAACGTTGGTATGGCTACAGGCTTCAACATTGGCAACCGCTCGCCCCTGTTCCTCGAGACTGGCCTCTACTACACTGAGAAAGGCGGCAAGGGAAAGGCAGACGGCGGACGCTTCACCTACAACCTGAACTACCTGGAGCTGCCGCTCGTGCTGAAATATCAGCTCGACGTGGACCGCTACTTCAGCATCCAGCCCTTCCTCGGAGGCTACTTGGCATGCGGTGTGGGCGGCAAGGTGAAGGACTTCAACAACCGCGAAGCCTACAGTTCCTTCTCTGATTCACCCTACTCGTTCCAGCGTTTCGACGGCGGAATACGCATGGGCTGCGGCGTGCAATACGACATGTTCTACGTGGATCTGACCTACGACCTCGGACTGGCCAACGTATCTCACGACGATTTCGACGAAAGTCGCAACAGCGCACTGATGCTGAACTTCGGCCTGAACTTCTGATTACACGAAAGCTCACAACGGAAAGGACGGTTAATTCTTGACAACGAATTTGACGAATAACACGAAATTCATTTACGTCTGAACAAAAAAATCCGTTGAATCCGCGTCATCCGTGTTCGCTTTTTTATGAACACAGATTGCTCGGATTCAACGGATTTCGGTTCTCACATGGCAAGGACAATTCGCATTATTCGTCGAATTCGTTGTTTATTGATAAACACGGATTGAATGCGGATTGAACGGATTTTGTTTTGAAAGACAGCAAATGAATTTCGTGTTATTCGTCAAATTCGTTGTCAAAAAGACATTCTCTGCCGTGAGACACCTGTCAATCCTTCATCTTTCATCCATCACCTTTCATCCATTTTCCCCCCGCTACTGTTCGATGTTCGTGGCGGCATTGGCGCCCATCTGCAGCAGGAAGTAGAGGGCTGCGCCGCAGAGCAGGCCGGCCAGGGCATCGATGGCGTAGTGCGCCTGTATGTAGACCGTGGCGAAGCAGAGCAGAACGAACAGGGGGAGCAGGATGAAGAACAGACGACGACTCTTTGAACGCCATGCCAGCAACATCAGAACCGTCGACACGCCCACATGACTGCTGGGGAATGCTGCCGTAGGACGCTCGCCTGCAGCCTTGGCATCTTCCACCAGATGATAGAAGAAACCGTCGGTCCAGCCCGGCGACGCCAGACACTCCTGATGATATTCGAAGTAGTGCTGAAGGTCGGGAAAAACGCCCCGAGCTATGTCTTCCACGCCCACAGCATGATAATAGAACGTGGGGCCAACCACCGGAATGAAGATGAACATCACATACATGATGAAGAACGCACCCGTAATGACGAACACCGCGCGCTGAAACTCGTGGTACCGGCAGAAATAATAGTACACCGCCACGACGGCAATCATGGGATAGTAGGACGCATAGCCCAGGTCCATGAGCTCGCTGAACCAATGCCACGGCAGGGCCTGATGGAAGAGCAGGGCGGGCTGACAGCCGAAGAGCGTCTGGTCAAACTGCGCAAACACATGGTCGAGATTAGGCAGGATGCGGTTCAGTTCATAGGTGTCGGGGTACCACCATGAGAGCAGTGCCATCTGCACAACCACGCGCACCAGTCGCGTCAGTCGGCAGGGCAACAAGCGGTAGACGACATACACGGCCAGCGTCGTGGCCACCACGCGAAGACGACCCCACAGCATGGCGTCCATGTTGTGAAGGCGCGAAGACGCAAAGATGATGAACAGCGTGGTGAACAACAGGTAGCCCATCACGACCCATTCCAAGGCGAAGAGTCCTTTCCGGGGCGTCTTCTCTATCTTGATGAGTTCTTTCAGCATGAAGGTTTTTCTCAGGAGAATTTGTCAGGAGTTAAAGGAGTTGCAGAAGTTGCAGGAGCTATAGACGACTCTCTTTTTTCTTTCATCATTTGTCTTGACCGGTAGGCGGCGCGACGCGTGCCGCTACAGCCATTTGTTCTCGCGATACCATGCTACGGCTTCCTCCACCCCGCGCTGCAGGTCCCACTGCGGCTCATAGCCCAGTTCGCGGCGTGCCGGCTCAATGTCGCACTGCCAGTTGCGCTGACGCAGGATGTGGTATTTATCGTTGTTGAGCGCCGAGACGTGTCCCGACAGACGGCCCCAGTACTCGCCGCAGAAGGTGACCACGCGCAAAACCCAGATGGGAGCCCGCAGACGCAGGCACCACGGACGGCCCATCGCCTCGATGAGCAGGTCGCTGAACGTGGTGGACTGATACACCTGACCGTCGCTGAGGAAGTATTTCCGGCCCGTGGCTCCGTTGTGGAGGGCGAGGAAGACTGCCTGCACCACGTCGCGAACATAGACGAAGGTGATGTCCTGCTGGCGGAATCCGGCGGCAAAGTCCACATGTCCCTTGATGCTCTTGGCCATGAGGAAGTAGTCGCGCTCACGAGGTCCGTAGACGCCGGTGGGGCGCAGCACCACGTAGTCGAGTCCGCAACCTTCGAGCAACTGCTCGGCCTCCAGCTTGCTGCGGCCATACTCGGTGTTGGGCTGTGGCGTGTCGGTCTCGCGGATGGGCTCATAGGGCTGCTGCTCGCGGATGGCTCCGAAGATGCTCAGCGAGCTTAGATAGACGAGCCTTTGCAGATGCTGCTGCGTGGCCTTGAGGGCATTGACCAGATGACGCGTGCCCTCGGTGTTGATGCGGCGGAAGTCGCGCCGGTCCTTGCACTTGGTCACACCGGCGGCATGCACCACGTAGTCGAACTGCACGTCGCGCAGCTGCTCGGTGAGATTGCTCTCCGACGAGAGGTTCAGCTCTATGAAGCGGATGCGCTCGTCTTGCAGCCACTGGCGCGAACTGCTGCCCCTGACAGCCGCCCACACTTCCATGCCGCGGCTGAGGGCCTCTTCCACCAGGAAGCTCCCGATGAATCCCGAGGCTCCCGTTATGAGTATCTTTTCCATAATCCGCCTGCAAAATTACGCATTTCTGCGCAGACGGCAAAGCGATTTCGGTGTTTTTGAAGACACAAGGCGCCACACATCATCGCCAGAAGTACCAGAGCGCGCAAAGAAACCCTAGGTTTTTTCACATGGAATATGGCGATTTTGAAGATAAAAAATCCAAGTTTCGGGAGTTGGTTTAGGAGTTTGGGAGAGTAGAATAAATTATTCAAGTTTCGCATTCGCTCAACTTCTTGGAGTTCAGGAGTTCAGGAGTTACAGGAGTTACAGACGATAGTGCTGAAGGCTCTCTTAGCGTCAGTTTACAGGGGTTGGAAGTATTGTCTGAACTCCTGTAACTCCTGT
>JAFWQE010000076.1 GCA_017509155.1 Prevotella sp. | reverse complement strand
GGATTTCGGGAAAAATTCGTTGCCCGCGATGGGCGAAATGGACCGGTTCCTGCGACTCGTCGCCCCCGTTGAAAAGGAATGCGAGACGGACCCCGGCGCTCCAGGACACATTGCTCACATGGGTGACACTGACGAGGCGCGTGCGGTCGGTGAACAACTGGCGGAAGGCCTCGAGGTCAAGGCGATAGTCGTGGCGCAGGGGGATGACACGCAGGCGGATGCCACGCTTCGTGGCCTGCAGCTGCCAAGGCACGATGTTGGAGTGGTGTTCCATCTCGCTGACAATGATCTCGTCGCCCTCCTTCATCTGACTCTCGCAGAACGTTTGTGCCACGAGGTTGATGGCCTCGGTGGTGCCACGTGTGAAGACAACCTCTTCTATCTTGCGGGCATTGATGAAACGGCGCACCCGCTCACGGGCAGCCTCATGGAGGTCGGTAGCCTGCTGCGAGAGATAATGAACGCCATGATGTACATTGGCATTCACGTTCAGGTATTCGTCGCGCATGGCATCGAGCACGCACAGCGGCTTCTGCGTTGTGGCTGCGTTGTCGAGGTAGACCAGCGGTCGGCCATAGACCTCGCGCGACAAAATGGGGAAGTCCTTACGGACGGTATGGGGATTGTACATGGGAATTAATTAGGAATGATGGGAATTGATGGGAGATAATGGGAATTAATGGGAGGAATGGGAATTGATGGGGAAGGGCTGTTATTTCAACATCTGCAAGAGTTTGCTGACGCCGAGGCGGATGCTCTCCAGGCCAAACTGGCTGGGGTCTACCTCGCTCAGAGGAATCCACATCAGGTCGGCAGCATCGTCCATGGCGTGTGCACCGTCGGTGTCGGCAATCTCACAGCGGTAGAACATGTCCATCGTCGGGATTTCCAGGCCGCTATAGACGTAGCGGTTGGGCAGTGAGAAGAGGAACTCCGTGCGCGTGACACGCAGACCGGTCTCTTCCAACACCTCGCGAACCACGCCCTCCTCGGACGTCTCGCCCATATCAGAGAAACCGCCCGGCAGGTCGAGCGTACCCTTTGCCGGCTCCTTACCGCGACGGACGACGAGGAGCCCCACCCCCGTCCCCTCCCCCGTAGGGAGGGGGGTTGTTATCACTGCCACCGTTGCAGCACTGGGATTCATATAGTAGGTGAAGCCGCACGCCTGACACTTCTTGCTCTTCACGTTGTTCACCTCAAACCGCTTGCTGCCACACACGGGGCAGTAGCGGAATTTGTCTAAAGGATGTTTCATGACTGCAAAGTTACTCTTTATTGGGCAATAATCCATAAAAACTTTCAGTTTTTTTTGCTGCTTCCACTTTTTTCTATACCTTTGCCACGTCAAACCATCAAGAAGTTTTCCTATGATGAATATGATGAAAAAGTTCAGTGTTTTATGCGTTTATGCCGTTGCAACTATGATGGCATTCGTTTCGTGTAGCGATGACGAGCCATTGACTTTCGACTCCATCGAAACCATTCAGCGAGGCTATTTCCGAGAGGTGGTGAAGCCCAAGGATGTGGACAGACTGTTCAAACAACACGGGCTGACCGATTTGGAAAACTACAAAAATCGCTGGTGTGCCTCCATAGGCGATTCGCTGGAAGTGTTCACGTCTTTCAATGTAGTTACATCAAGAGCTTGCATCGAGTTGTTTTTGAATAAGCAACAACTTGTTTTCTCGGGCGGATGGTTTGATAGTGTGAGGAATGTTGAGGAAGGAGAACCCCTCAAACTTGATCCCGACAAGCCTTTCTTCCTCTCTGCCGACGGTTGCAAAATACTATTGCCGATGATCTACAAGGACGGCACCCACTACATATACACTGCTAGTGCGACCAGTCCTAGAGGCAATTATGCTTTTGGATTTAACAGGAAGGAACTCATCCGACTCAATGAAGACGGAAGCTACTATATGTACGATGCCGATAAGAACCTTTACTATCTGCTCGATCTCTATGGGAAGAGAGAGGCTGCTGCCATCTTGCCAGAATGCTTGGGCGATTCGATTATGTCGGCGAAATGGTCGCTATATTCCGACCTGGACTTTGAAAACGATGGCGAGTTTAGTTTCGCCATTCGCAATCCCGCCACTGGCGAGAAGTATTACCAGAAGTCGTTGCACGTCACACGCGAGGCCATGCAAGAGCTGCGCGACAATGGTGGACGAGTCGCCCGAAAGTCGCTCAGCTACAAGGAATATCCTGGGTCGAAGGGTAGTTTCCAGTTGGTATTGGAGTTTCCCAACCACCACGTCTATAAATACACACTGAACCGGGAGAAGACGGGATTCTTTGTCTTTGGTAATGAGTGGCGCACCTACAGTGCGGAAATAGAGCATCAGGGCAAGTCTTATGTCATAGCAACCAATCTGATAGAATACTCAGATCTCGATTGCCTCGTACTTATTCCCTTCAGCAAAATAACATACGACATAGACAAGGGCGGGAAGTTTTGGCAACTAACCCTCGGATTGGAGAACCCCGAGCAAAGTTGGAGCAGCCTGGAATGGCGGTTCTATAACGGCGAGGAGGAGAGCAAGAGCCATGCTTACAAGAAGCATAACTACAAGGTTGGACAGAACGGAGCTCTGCTGCTGGGCTACTCATCCATATTCGCTGACGACTTCCTTTCACATGGTGACAATTATTATGGTCTGATTGCCTACGACCAGGAATGTCCCAATTGCTTGGGGAAGAAAGAAGGTGGTTGCCGACTGTCGGTGGACTTTCACAAATGCTTGGCAACATGCAGCGAATGCAAGCGCGTCTACGACTTGAACGCCTATGGTGTAATCGTTGATGGCGACGAGGGAAAGCGCCTCATCTTCTATCGCCATGGCGAAACGGATTTTGACGATGAGTTAAGAAAGAAATCGGGTATCGAAGAAGCCGGACTGCTCATCTATGGCCGTCTGTGAGAAGACGGGGCCCGTCATGTAAGGCGAGAACGATGAGTTCTCGGAACAACCATCGGGCTCCGTGAAAAACGAAAGTGTTTTTTAGCGACCCAGTCGGGGTGCACAATGGTCGATGCGAACGGGAATGGCATCGGCCATTGTTTTTTCCGGGGTGATGCGCAGGCGGACGATGCAGGCTTCGGTGTTGAGCGGACGCTGTTGGTCGAAGATGAAGTTGCCGATGCTATAGAAGATGGGCTTGCCACGGTAGGTTTCAGTGGTCTGAAGGGTATGGGTGTGGTGACCGATGATGACATCGGCGCCAGCATCGATGAGTGCATGAGCCTCCAGTCGCTGCTGGGGCAAAGGGCGCAACGTATGCTCAGCGCCCCAGTGCAGATTAACGATGACAACTGCGATGGAATCGGCCATTTTGATGGCTTTCACTCGGTTGAGAAGGGAGTCGAAAGGTTCCTGACTGAAGCAATTTCAATTTCCAAAAAAGTTTGGTGGATGTTTCCGATTCTATTTATGATTTTACTCGTAATAAGTAATTATAAAGAAGAGGAATTTATTGTTTCTGATATAATTAAAAATCAT
>JAFWQE010000075.1 GCA_017509155.1 Prevotella sp. | reverse complement strand
TATAATCCGCAAAACGATTTTTCTGGCCATCCCAAAACGAAGCGAGACGATTCCAGAGCGAAAAAGAAAAACGAATTGGTCTTGGAGAGAGCAAACACACAATCCAAAATCAATCATTAAAAAGCCTCGAAAAAACTGTATTTTCCGAGGCTTTTTTGTGCTCTAAAATTTGTTCAATTCAAATAATTTTCGTACCTTTGCAAATAGTTAGATTGGCTTGCTTTACCCTAAAATCTCAGGGTGATTTATCATGCTCGCTTGTCAAACGTCGCATACATTTCAACCTGTGGAATCCGACGTTGGAAACCGTTTGAAATACCATTCAAACAGCGTTCTAATGTTCTCAACATTGCAGGAATGATATGCTGTTGGTAGAAGTCTCGAGGTCGCAAATCATAGTCAATCTTCACAATTTCCTGCTCACATATATCACCTGTATCAAAGCCGCTGTCAGCCCAGAACCATGTGGCTGCCGTGATTGGTTCGTGTCGTTTGTATGCCCATTTGATGGACGATGCTCCACGACCGTATGGCAAAGGTGAAGGGTGAAAGATGAGCGTTCCGAAAAGAGGCACATTTAGTTCATCTTCTGGAATCTTCTCTGTGAGCAAAGGAGCAACAGCCAAATGATAGCAGTAATTATTCTCACCGCACAGTTGGTGGCCATGTGACAGAATGACCGACCGTGCTGCCTGATATGCAGCCGTGTCCTTATTTCCCAATATCTTGATAACCATTTTCTCCGATGTATTTGAACGCTTGGACTGCCCGGAAGTGGCCGCCGTAGCCGTTGGTGGCTGCATCTTTCTTTCCTCTTCGGTCTGCCGAACGCTTTAACGAGGCCATACTACGAGCCTTGTTCTCACCATAGAGGCGTGCGCCCGTCTGGATCCATTTCTTTGAGTGTCTGAGTGCACCGCAAAGTTGCGGGTGTGACGTATGGAAGAATACCGGCAGTTTGTAACCGCAGCGTCCTCGCCCTTGTAAGTGATACTCACAGACGGCATTCAGGAACCGCGTACCGACACCGATGCCCTGCCACTCAGGCATTACCACAAGCCGTGTGGCCCTGTAGGCTTTGGCAGTGAATAGGGGCGCAACAGCCAAATGACACACCGGCTCGCCGTCGATGAAGCCGACGAAGCATTCAACGGCCACGGGCATTGCCAGGTCTAAATAGTAATGCTGCTTAAACAGTCTTGGGAACACAGTTCCCCGGACTTTATAAATTTGAAGTTCGAGCTTCGGACGCTGCCGAAGACAGTCACGCTCATAGAAGCGTGCCTCCGCAGTATCATAGACCCAATCTGGCTGAAGCCATTCAATAATGTCGTAGTGGCAGGACAGCAGCACAATCTGGCCCTTCCCGCGTCTCCAGGTCTTGGCAAAGGCAGCGGCTCCCACCTTGGCAATCTGGCGGTCGATGACCGACGTGAACTCATCCACGACGGCGTGTTCAGGACGCTCACAGGCCAGACGTGCCAGCCCTGCCCGGAACTTCTCGCCGTTGCTGAGCACGTTGAACGGACGCAGCCAGGCGGGAACGTCGCCGAGTCCGACGGCAGACAGCATTCCCGTGACGGTGTTGAAGTCGCCCTCAGGATCGATGCAGTCCACGATTGGCTTGCTGTTGTCCCATCCCGAATAGAGGTCGTAGATAGGCTCATTCTCAAAGATGCGGCTCCCGATGCTCGTTTTCCCGCTGCCAGACGGGCCAACGATGAGGCCGATTTGCCACTCCTTGCCCTCGATGGGTAACTCTACGGTCTTTTCCCAATCACAGCCTTTCTCAGCGTTGAAAAGGCTCTTCACACGTGCAGCGCGATAACTGTTGAAATCGCTGCAATGATGGCTAACCTCTATCCTCATACGTTCACGATTCTAAGGGTTAGACCTTCGTTCTGTAGGCGGTCATAGACAGCCTTTTGTTCTCTCTCATCGGCACAAATGACAATAACGCCGAATTGTGGTTTGTAAGTGTACTTTCCCATGACTTTATGAATTAAAAACCTGGTGCAAAGGTAGTCATGGGAAGCGAGAGTGAAGAATGATTCTCCGTTATTGCACTGCACACTTCGTGCAGTCGGTTTCAAAGTGCTTGATTACATTGTAGATTTTCCTTTCACTCACACCGTATCGTTCAGACAATGACGAAACGATATAAGTCACCTTTTCACCCATACCCAACATACGCCTGTAATCTGCATAAAGTTCTATATATCGGCAGTCATCCGTCTTGAATCCCACCGAAACGAGCCTATTTAATAGCTCTTTATTAAAGTTTAATATCTCAAATAGCGTCATTTCAAAAATAAATGCGTACCTTTGCACCGTCCTACTTAATTTGTCACGTAATAAATGCGAGAACCGCAGCGGAGGTATAGGCCCCCGGCTGTGCGGTTCTCGCATCAACGTGTTAAAAGTAAGTAGGACGACTATTAACAGGCCGGGGGCTTTTTAGCCTCCCCCGTAGGCTTTCAGAGTCTATGTCTCATAGAGAGACAAGTCCAGAGCATCCTTCTTTTCCCATCCAACGGCCAGCACGCCCTGAATATACAGCATGGCCTGTCTGTAGAACTCAGTAAGTTCCCCCAGAGTGTTGAACTTCTTATAGACTGGATGCTCGTCAGTTCCCAGCTTAAACGTCACTGGCAGCGTTGCGCCGCCGGTCTGCACGGCCAGGTCATGCGCTGCCTTGTAGTTAAACTGGTTCTCGCTTGACAGCCATACCATATTACCCTCATACTCGAAGCCTGACAGGATGGCTTCTTCGGTCTGCTGGTTGTACCAGCCCACGATGGTCTGCCGTATCTCGTCAGCGGTCGGTCTGTGCAAGAACTCTGCCTCCATGTAGGTGGCCGTCCCGTCCTCGTTTTCCTGCACGTCCCATCGGATGCGCCATTTGTCCCTGACGGGATTCACGCACTCAATGAGTCGCACGCCGCTTGTTCCTTCTATCCTTCTCATCAGCTGAATACATATTTGGTTCTACCCTTCCCAAAGGTTTCCGTCTTGATGGTAGTCTCAAAGGGGAAACCGTCGGGCATTTCCCTAATCTGCGCGAGGATATTCTTCATTTCCTCGCTGTTGGTGAAGAACTTCTTCGCCTCACCGTTCTGCTCGATGGCCACGATGCAGCGGTCTTCACCCTGCTCAGTCTTGATGCCCGTCTCGAAGTCTTTGACCACGATGGGCAGGTTCACCAGTTCCCTGATGCTCACTACGGCACCGGGGAAGCGCTTTTTGCCGTCTTCCGGCTTGTAAGCGACTTTCAAATCCTTAAATGATTTCATTGTTTTGCCTGTTAATTTATTAAACAACTTGTTACAGTCGGCGTGCTTGGCCATACCATAGAAACTGGCCGTCAGCACCGCCCGTCTTTTTCTGCTTTTCACCTCGTGCATCTTCCTGGCCATCTTCTTTTTGATGCGCTTGCGGAGTTCCACATGCTCATCGTTGTATATGACATAACCCAGGAAGTCGATGCCCTCGCTCGTGGGGAACACGCGCTCGTTGGCCTTCACCTCCAGCCCGATTTTCCCCACGCACTCATGCACCGCGTCACGAATCATCCATAATTCCGCTTTCGATTTACCAAGTACGACACCGTCATCACAGTATCTGTAGAAATGCCGGATTCCGTACTCATCCTTCAAACAGTGGTCTAAGTAAACAGACAGCAGGAGGTTCCCTAACCCCTGCGAGCTTCTGAGGCCGATGCTGATTCCCTCCGGCATCATCGTAATGAAGCCGTCGAGCATCTGGATTAGCCTTCTGTCCTTGAATACCCTGCGGACGCACTGCTTCAATACATCCTGGTCTACGCTTTCATAGAATTTCCTGATGTCAAACTTGTAGCAGAATTGCGTCCCTTCCGGGTCATCCTTCAGGTCGCGCCGTATGTACTCCAGCAGGTCGTGCATGCCGCGCTCCTTGATGCTGGCCGAGGTGGTGCGTATGAAACGCCGCCTGATGTGCTTATCCACGACGGCCATAATGGCGTGAACGCCTATGCGGTCGTACATTGTCAGCACCTGGATCTTGCGCAGCTTGCCGCCCTCCACGATTTCCCGGTCACGGTAGCCGCTCACGGCAAACGTGCCGCTGGCGATATCGGCACTCAGTTTCGCAATCACCTCGTCCCTATGCGCGAGCAGCCAGCGGCCCTGGCGGCTTCTCTTCCGCTTCGTGCCGCGCAGCACCTGGTCGAAGGAGTCCGACATGTTGCCGTACTCCACAATCTCCTCGATGATATGTCCTTCTCTGCGCATAGTTGCAATTTTGTTTGTTACAGTGGCCTTTCGGCCTTCAGCCTTTGGGTCTGACTTCTTCGAGACGTTACCGCCCTACCAAACTCTACCCGTTCACGTGGTCTTTCAGCTTTCCAGTCATTGACTGCTTTTGCTGTGGCTCCCCTCCCTCGGCACCACGGAGGGAACACGTTCCCATTGTTGTACGCCGATTTGTTTATAATTCGGTTGTAGTTCAGGCGCGACCCGACATTCGTGTTCGAGTTCGACGGGGCGTTATTCGCATTCGCGTACGACACACCGCCATTCGCATTCGCGTTGTTGTTGCCGCGATAGACCACACGGCCTATGAGAGGTTCTGCCGCTTTCGGGGTGCAAAGGTACTGATTTTTGGCCATATTCTACTCAAATTTTTCAAAATCCGACGGGCTTACGCCCGTATCTTGATGTCCTCGTTCCTCGGACATAACGCTTTGTCGCTTCGCTCCCGTTTTGCGCTCCGCGCACGCTTTGCCGCTTTACGCACCCGTGACTTCGGTTATCGACTTGAACGCTTCCACGCTCGCCGCTCTCACGATCTGCCCTCTGAAGGCCAGGCGCGACCCGACATACGTGCTCGAGTACGACGGGGCGTGATACGCAGACGCGCACGACACACCGCCAACCGCACTCGCG
>JAFWQE010000074.1 GCA_017509155.1 Prevotella sp. | reverse complement strand
CTCTGGCAGCGGCTACTGGCTATCATCAAACGTCTGCTCGATGTACTGGCTGACATGCTGGGAGTCACTTATGAAGAACTGTCTGCCAACATCGTCAGCAATGAGGAAATGCTCAAGAAGTACATCGTCATGGCTGAAGCGTTGGAAGAACTTGAGGAGGCAGCATAACATGAGACAAATTGAAAATCAAATATTTAGATCACGTCGACAGGGTGGGAAACTTTAGTAACTAATAACTAACCTTATTTGATGACAATCTTCTTACCACCCATGATGTTGATGCCCTTGGCGGGGGTGCTGATGCGCTGACCGCTGAGGGTATATATTGCGTCATTCTCTTTCGGGGCAATGCTGTGGATGGTGTTGATGCCTGTACCGGCTGCCTTTTTCACCAACTCTGCCTTGGCAATCTTCAGTGTAGTTTGGTCGTCGGTGCCCTGCTTGCTGTTCCAACTGTAGTAGAAACCGATGGACTTGATGTTGACGCCGGGCTTTGCGCTGAAGTAGGCGGTAACCTTGCTGGCTCCCTTGGTGAGCCCTGCAATCTGGGTGCCGCTCCAGTCGTCGGTGTCGCTTTCGGCATTGAGCTGGATTCCCTCGTCTGGGATGGGTTCTGCAAAGGTAATGACTACTTTCTCGTAATCATCGCTGCTGATGGCGGGGTCGAAGTACCAGGCGGGATAGGTGGAATAGCGGTTGAGAGTGATGGTCTGGTTATCATCATCCTTGAGGCTTGTATCTTCGCCAGGATTAAGGTCAGCAAAGGACAGTTGTGTCACCTCGCCCGTGCTGTGAGCCTTGACCACGGCACTGGTGATGGTGATGACAGCAGGATCGGCTCCACCTTCCCAGTCGCCATGCGAGAAACCGATCTGGGTGATGCCACCGCTGAAGGCGAAGTCGGTTTTAATAGCCGTTGTTCCCTGGGGTATGTCGAGACTCTGCGTCTCGCCGCCCTCGTAGGTGATAGTGAATGTGACGTGAGCACCGATAGTAGGCTCCATGGTGAAGTCGACGCCGCAATAGTCGGCTTGACTCAGGACAGCGGAAAACCTCCATCCGCCACCGGCGGCCCAGTTACTAAGGTTGAGAGTAGGGGGCGCTGAGTTGTCGAAGCCCCAGTCGCCAAAGGCTACGGTCTTGGACACGTCGAGGGTCAAGTCCTCTGCAGCCTGTGCACCAAGTGACAGGAAGGCTGCTGACATAAGCAATAGAATTTTCTTCATAATCGTATTACTAAAAATGTTTATTCTTTTTTCAATGTTTAATCACCTTTCTGACGCTGCCGTCGCTCATGCGGACGATGTTGAGACCTTTCATGGGTCGCTGATATTGGCGGCCTTGAAGGTCGTAATAATGGTCTATGGCTGTTGACGGGTTGTCGAAGAAAAGAGTGCTGCCGGACGTGGAAACCTCGCCATAGTAGCCCCTGCAGATGGCATCCTTGAGGTCTGACTGGTTGAACTCAGGCACGCTACGGTGCTGGCCGTCGGAGAGCCCCATCCAGTAGAAGGTGCCGAAGCCCTTGGCCTTGGCCTGCTCTACGAAGTACTGGGCGAAGGCCAGCATGTCGGCATTCTTCTCGGTGTAGTCTTTCTCCTTTTCATCGTCGGGCACGCCCCACTCACCGAAGATGACGGGTGCGCCCTTAGAGGCGAGGTTGGTCTCGACGGCAGTCATCATCTGGTCGATGCTGCTCTTGGCGCTGCTCAAACCACTGTTGAGGCTGGGGTAGCTGTGTACCTCGAAGATGAGGTGACCGGCGGCAGCGTCGGTGGGCAGCTGCATCTGTGTCAGCGGGTCTTGCAGGTGGCTGTTCCATGTGCCCATGCCGCAGCAGGCGGCGTAGGTGTTGACGATGAGGTTGCGCACGGCATTGTTGCCGCCCGTGGCACGCACGGTGTTGACGAAGCTCTGGGCATAGCTGTTGACGGCATTGTAGGCCGAGGCAGCAGCCGTGGCGTCGTAACTGCCCGAATTCTTCGATGAGGCGTACGACCAGGAGTTGTTGGCATCGAGCATCTCGTTATAGCCCTCGAAGAGCAGGTGCTCGTCGTAGTCGCGGAACTCGGTGGCTATCTGCTGCCACAGGTACTCGAACTTGCTCTTGTTGGCGGTGTAATTGTCCATGTCGGCCACTATCCAGGCATCGGTGCCCGTGTCGTGGTGGACGTTGAGGATGCAGTACATGCCGGCGTTGATGACGTAATCGACTACCTCCTTGACACGCGCCATCCAGGCTTCGTCCACCTTGCCGTTGCTGTCCATGTGGTTATTCCAAGTCACGGGCACGCGGATGGCACCGAAACCGGCGTCCTTGAACATAGAAAACAGTTCGGGCTTGGTTTTGGGCTGGCCCCAGCAGGTCTCAGAGTTCAAGCCCTGACTTGTTCCATTAAAGGCATCGAGTGTGTTGCCCAAATTCCAGCCAATCTTCATGTTGCCGACGGCCTCTGAGGCTTTCTCGAAGTTGTCTGGTGCGGTGCTGGAAGTCACCGCCTGCCAGGTGTCGAACAGCACGCTGCCCGTCAGAACGAAGAACACCGTGTGTACACCTGCCACCGCGCCATCGTAGTTGGCGGTCATCGTATTCCAGCTGTCGCCCGTGCTGCTGATGGTCAGCAGATCGGCACCGTTCTTGTTGTCAAGGCGTAGCGAAATGCTGCCACTGCCCTTTATCAGCATCTTCAGTGAGCCAAGCCCTGTTGAGAAGTCTACATTGCGCACCTCGATAATGCCCTCTGTGGGCGCTTCGGCCGTCATGTTCGGTGAGCCAACCTTGGCCACTGTGTGACCATTGCCGTCTGCCTGCTCAAAGACGATGCCAAGTGTAGCAGCACAAGTGGCGGCATACTGCTGGGTGTAAGGGTCAAGATTCTTAATGGCACTCACGCCTGTGAAGGTCGGTATGCACTCGCTGATGATCACGTCCTCCTCGTCCACCTCAATCTCGTCGACAAAGAGGCTGCGAAAACCGCCGTTGGTTCCTAATGACGGCTCGAGGTCGTTCGACTGATAGAACAGGTACCACTTGCCTTGATACTTGTGCAGGTGCGTGTGGTTGTTGCCGTAGTTCATACCGTTCTCGCCTGTGTTCTTGAAGTAGTTGGCACCATACATCCATGAGTCTGCGTCGAGCGGAGTAGTCGTCGTGAAGTAGTTCATGCTGCACGACGTGGGCTTCTCGCCGCCGTAAATCCATGGCTCGTGGCTGCTCCAATCATTGTTATAGGTGTGTACGTACTTGCCCCCGATATAGTTCAGCTCGTTGGCCTCGAAGTAGTAGGGCGCGGTCAGCTTGATGGGGCCTTCGGCCACAGTATGGAGGTCGTCACCCAGTTTCACAATGTATGACTCGCCTGTGCCATAGGCTAGCCAGCCGTCGCCATTTGCGTCGATGACAGCACCCGGGTCGAAACCACCCGTCAGGTTCTGATTGAGAGGTGATTCCCAGGGGCCTAGAGGCGACGTGGACTGAATAACGCCGGAGCCGGTGCCGCTGTTGGAGAAGTAGAGCGAGAAGAGCGTCGAACCGTCAGCCTGCGGTTTGCTGATGATGCTGGGAGCCCACGATGCCATGATCCAAGGGGCTACGGCCTTGGTGTCTATCAGTCCGTGATAGGTCCAGTTCACCATGTCGTCGGTAGAGATGACAACAAGTGAGTTGATGGCCTCGTAGCTGTTGGTTGGCGTACCCGACTCATACTGCTGGTGGTCGTTGGTGCCATAGACGTAGAGACGACCGTTATACTCGATGGCCGTGGGGTCGGCGACGTAGTGGAAATCGAGCAGGGGATTGGCCCTGTCAGTGCCTAACTTGAACGACGATGTCCATGTTTTGGGAGTGACAGCTGCAGCCGACTCTTTCGTGCGGATGATGATGTTGTCGAAATACACCACGACTTTCGCTCCTCCATTCAGGTTCTTTTGGTCGAACTGCTTCATGGCAATCTTGACAAGCTTTTTGCCGGCAGTGAGCTTCACGCTGTGGCTTTGGGCACCATAGGTAACCTCGGTGTCGGTCTCGCTATTGTCGCTATACACCGCCTTGACCTTCACCTTATAATAATTCATGGGCTGGGCAAATGTCATGTCTATACGGGTATAGACACTTGTGTCGAGGTTGCCAATCGTCCAGTAGTTCTCGCTCCAGATGTCGCCAAAGGTGCAACTGTTCTCGCTGACATCCTTCGTGCCGTCCCAGGACAATTGCATGTCTGCTACCGACAGGCTGACGTCTTCGTAAATATCGGGGTCCTCGGTTCCACCGCCACCGCTGCCGACGATGGTGATGCTCTCGAAATATATCTTGGCTGTCACGTCTTCGCCGTTTACCTTGTTCAGTCCTTCCCAGTCACCTTGCAGCATCACAATCTTGACAAGCGTTTTGTTGTTCTCGAAGATTAGACTGTGGCTGGTGGCACCGTAACTGATGACGCTCTCCGTCTCGCTCTCGTCGCTATAGACGGCCTTCACCACCATACGGTAGTAGTTCACGGGCTGGGCAAACACCATGTCCAGACGAGTGTACTCGTCTGTACTGAGGTCGCTGACAGTCCAGTAGTTGTTCGCCCAGTTGGGGAAAGTAATACTGTTCTCGGTGGCATCTGCAGAGCCGCCCCAACCGCCCCAATCGAATTGCATGTCGCTGACTGACAGGCTGATGTTTTCTGCGGCTGATGTGCTTGATGTCATAACCATCAAAAGCACTAATAGGTTCAGGATTCTCTTCATATTCGTTATTTTTTTAGATTTTCGGTTGCAAAGTTAGGTTATTACACGCATACGGACATATTCGTTTGTAACGCGAGACTATTCATTTGTTACAAACTGCATTATTATTGCGCTGTAATGGTCAGCGCATGCTCTTTCAAACCATCGGATGTTGCTTTCAGTTGGAGCGAGCCTGCTGACTGGCTGCTCTGGATGATGACTTGCGCCAGGCCGTTGAAGGCAGGGATGCTGAACGTGTGGCAGTCCTTGTCCTTCGGGTGGTCGGCACCAAGAAAGGACGGGTCGCCGTTGCCCACACCGAGGATGCGGCCCTCGCCCTCTAAGCGGAAGGTCAGCATCGGACAGGCATTAGGGACGATGCGGCCCTTCTGGTCTTGCACCTCGACGGTTACTACGGCCACGTCGCGCCCATCGGCATGGATGGCCCGTCGGTCGGTCTTCAGCATGAGTTGCGAGGCGGGCTTGGTGGTCTCGATGGTCTCGGTGAGGATGCGCTTGCCGTTCTTATAGCCTGTGGCAACGACCTTTCCGGGCTGATAGACGGCTTTCCATTTCAGGTGACCGTTCTTCGGCATTTGCTGGCGACCGAAATGCTTGCCGTTCACAGTCAGTTCCACCTCGTCGCAGTTGCTGTAGGCCCAGATGTCAACCTCCTCACCCTCATGTCCCGTCAGGTTCCAGTGGGGCAGCAGGTGCAGCACGGGTTCGTCGGTCCACCATGCCTTCAGATACCATGCCTCGTCCTTCCAGAAGCCGCAGTAGTCCAGGATGCCAAACTCCGACTCATGGGCGGGATATTCCAGTGGGTTGGGCTCGCCACGGTAGTCGAAGCCCGTCCAGTAGAATAGGCCTGCCTCCCAGTCGCGGTCGGCATAGAACTGCCAGCCACGCTCGATGACGTTTTCTACGCTGTTTGATTCATAGACGCGATTGATGCTGGGCATGTGGCCCGGCTGCTCAGGACTGTTATAATAGATGCCACGTGTGCCGCAGCCGGAGGTCTCTTCCGTACCCACGAACTTCCACGTGGGGTTGTACTTCTTGCGGTTATCCACATTGTTCTGCACGATGTAGTTGATGCCTACCACGTCGAGGCCCTTCACCATCTCCCAACCACCGGCATTCGCCATCGTCGAGGGACGTGTGGGGTCGAGCAGACGGGTGTATTCGCGCATGGCCTCGGCTACGCGGCGACCATCCACGGCATTCTCCATGCCCCACTCCTCGTTGCCGTCGCTCCAGAGGATGACGCTGGGGTGGTTGCGGTCACGCTTAATCATATTCTCCAACAGGCGCAGATGTTCGCTGTTGATGCCCGACAGACGGTTCTCGTCGATGACCAGAATGCCCTCACGGTCGCAGATGTCGAGCAGTGCGGGTGTCATGGGGTTGTGCGACGAGCGGTAGGCGTTGCAGCCGAACTTCTTCAGCTCCTTGATGCGCCACTCTAACAGAGCCTCGGGGATAGCCGAGCCTACACCGGCATGGTCCTGGTGCATGTTCACGCCCTTCAGTTTCAACGGCTGGCCGTTGAGCAGGAAGCCACGGTCGGCAGTGAAGGCAATGTCGCGGATGCCCGTAGTGGTCTCG
>JAFWQE010000073.1 GCA_017509155.1 Prevotella sp. | reverse complement strand
TAACTCTGGTTAGACATGTCGAAGTCCTCGACGATGACCTGCCTGCTGGCCCCGAGGGCAGCCAGGAGGAGTGCCGATCCCCATCCGCAGCGGTCCTTGCCCTCTGAGCAGTGCCACAGCGCGCCGCCCTTTGCAGCCAGCACGCCGCGCAGGAACTTGCCGTAGTTGGCCTGCGACTGCGGGTCGGTCACAATGAGCGGATAGAGTTGCTTGGCCAATTCCTGCACCTTGGGGTCGAAGGCGTACTCTAAGAGTTTCTCCACGGTGCCGGGGGTGGATAACTGTCCAGAGCCCGCACCCATCTCTGCCTGGGCTTTTATGATTGCCTCGGGCATGGTGGAGAGGTTGGTGTAGGTCACACCGTCGATGACGCGGTCGGGAGCTTCTTTCAATTCCAGGTCGAAGCGGAAGTCAAAGACATCGCTCAAGTGATACTGGTTCTGGAGGATGGCCACGTCGGCATCGGTGGCCTTGACGAGTTTGCCGCTCCGAATGAGCATGTCGAAGCGCACGGTGCGGCCGTCTTGCATGACGAGTCCGCCCATGTCGCGGGCGTTGTCGATGCCTTCGAATTTGATGACGCGCTCTCTTGGAGTGACAACGGGATTGTCGGTACTGTCATTGGTACACGACGTAAGCATACCTTCGCCGCAGACGAGGGTGGCGGCAAACACCCAATAAAAAAGCTTTTTCATTGTTTTAAAATGTTTGTTATTACTGTGATGACTATTACTTTTTTGCAAAGGTACGAATTTTTTTTTAAGCCAGCAAGTATATTTTGCGACAGTTATGGCATGGTTTGCCGTTTCTGCCGCAATTTTCGTATATGCGCCGCATGCTTCTCTGCCAGAAATCGTCTGTTTTGTTGGAATGAGCCGGAAATCGCCGTAACTTTGCATCGTCAAACAGAACAAATAAGTATAACAATAAAAAATAAAAAGATTATGGCAAAGACAAAAATGATGGTAAAGCAGGTGCTCATGAGCATCGTTACCCTGGTGAGTTTCGTAATGGCACAGTATGAGGACTTCAGCCGCGTGACAAGTATCGGTGGCGGGCTCATGAGCCGGACGGAAATGTCGGCTTGAAGATTTTTCGGGTGAAAAAGTTTGCAGAGCAAGAAAAAAAAGCTACTTTTACATAAAAATAAGGAAAGCGATATGGAATTCAAGACAGACGAAGGGAAATTGACAATCGCCCTGGAAGGAGAGATAGACTCATGTAACGCCAAGGCCGTGGGCGAAGAGGTAGGGGAGATCCTGGCTGCACATAGGCAGATGCCGGTCGTGTTTGACGCAAGCGGCCTTCACTACATCTCAAGCGCCGGCCTGAGGGTGCTGCTCGGCGTGCAGAAGCTCAAGGCACCGGAGAAGGTGACGGTTCAGAACCTGACGCGGGGCATCTACGAGATATTCGACGAGACAGGGTTCACAGACCTCATGGACGTGAAGAGGAGGGTACGCGAAATCCGTCTGGAGGGTGCCAAGGTCATTGGCGAAGGTCAGAGCAGCACGGTGTATAGGATAGACCGTGAGACCATCGTCAAGCTCTACAAACAGGGTGTGCCGCTGGCCAAGATAGAGCAGGAGAAAGACTTCTCGAAGAAGGCCTTCGTGGCCGGCATACCCACGGTAATCTCCTACGACCTGGTGAAGTGTGGCGACAACTACGGCGCCGTGTTCGAGATGGTGGACCATGCCGACACCGTGGGGCACACGCTGACAGCCCACCCCGACCAGTTCGACAGCATCATGCGGAAATTCGTGGATGCCTACCGTCTGATTCATCATACCAACATCGAAGACATGGGCGGTTTCGTCTCGCTGAAGGACACCTGGATGCGATGGGCCGACGGCATGCAGGCCAATGGCTCCTTCCTGCCTGCCGAGTGCGATATGCTGCGGAGGATGATTGATGCCATACCAGAACGCCCGACGATGGTGCATTGCGACTTCCATGCCGGCAACGTGATGTATCAGCGCGACCGGATAGTGGTGATCGACATGGCCGACATAGGCTATGGCCACCCCATATTCGACCTGGCTGGCGGTGCCTTCCATGCCCGCTACAGCCACTTCCCCACCCGGCAGAAGGTGCACGGCATGAGTCAGGACGGTATGCTGCGCTTCTGGGACACGCTGCTCAGGCTCTATTTCAATACCGACGACGAGCAGCGACTGGAGGAGATTCGCGAGATGACGAGTGCCTTCGGACTGCTGCGCGGCGCGCTCTTCCCCATGAAGCACGTGCAGATAAAGCCCGAAGTGAGGGACTATCATGTGGCAGAGACGCGCCAGCATCTCTTCCCCTGCATCGACTGGGCAATGGATCAGGTAAAACGTCTGGATGAATTTTTTGGAAAGGAGTGAGCAATATGAAAAACAAGCAAGTCATCTTTACTCTTGCCGCACTGCTGGCAGGCATCGTCTGTGGTCTGTTGATGCAGTACTGCCTGGACGGGCAGACGCTGACAACCGTCAAAGGCAGCGTCTTGTCGCCTGTGCGCGACGTGTTCCTCAACGCGCTGAAAATGCTGATGGCCCCCGTGACGTTCTTCGCCATCCTCTCGGGCGTGACCAATATATCCGACACCTCGCTGTTGGGAAAACTGGGCGGCAAGATGGTCGGCGTGTCAGTCTTCATGCAGGTGCTGACGACGCTGTTCGGCCTCGGCCTGGCGCTGCTCCTGTTTACTGGCGACCTGACGTATATTCAGGAGGGTATTCACGTCACGGATGGCAAGGTGGGCGTGGGCGATTATCCCTCGCTGACAGAGTTGCTCTTCGGCATCGTGCCCAAGAACCTGGTCGACCCGTTCAAGGGGGAGAACATCCTGCAGACGATCTTCATCGCCATATTCTTCGGCATCGTCATCAACAAGATGGGCGACAAGGCCCGTCGCCTGGTGGAGCTCAGCGACCTCATGTTCCAGTTCTCTATCGTCGCGCTGAAGATGATTGTCCACATCATTCCCTTCATCGTGTTCCTGAGCATGACCGCACTCTTTGCCAGCACAGGCATCACGACCATCCTGGCCTTCGGCAGACTGTTTGGCGGACTGGCCGTCGGCGTGCTGATAGTATGGGTCGTAGGGGCTCTGACGACACTGCTCTTCGCACGGCTGTCACCACTCTGCCTGACCAGGCGCCTGGCAGCGCTCAGCCCGCTGGTGTTCACCGTGTCAAGTTCCCATGCGCGACTGCCTTTCGTGCTGAAGTTCTGTAGCGAGCGGCTGGGCATCGACCCGAAGCTGGCGGCATTCTCCATCCCCGTGGGGGTGCAGCTCAACAAGGCTGGCAACTGCATCTTCTTCTCGCTGATGACCATGCTGATGATACGTGTGTACGACATCCCGGTGACGCCCGACCTGATGCTCACCCTGCTCGTCTCCGTGTGCATCATGTCCATCGCCAAGCCGCCTGTTCCCTGCGGCGGCATCATCTGCCTGGCCTATCTCTTCTCGCTTGTCGGCGTTCCCGCAGAGGCCATTTCCGTTGTGCTCTGCATAGACCCCATTGCAGCGATGTTCAATGGCGTCTGCAACGAGAGTGCCAACATCACCACGTGCTTCATCCTCGCCAAGGATAACAAGATGCTGGACAAGGACAAATACTATGGAAGAAGTTAGAAGAATTAAGAGTTAAGAATTAAGAGTTAAGAAATGTCGGCTATCGCCGAGTAAGAGATACTTGGGTATGATGACTGCTATGACTCAGAATCTGTCCCCACGACTTGAAACGTGTTTTAGCCGTTGGATGTTAAACTTTAGCCGCAACACAATTATTGCGTTTATTAGCCAGAGGGCGCTATAAGTATCCATTACAGTGAAGGGGCTCGCAGCAATGCGGGTCCCTTCGCTGTTTTTTGGAGCAAAGGAATCAAGGGGAGTGCACTCAAAAACCTTTTCCAGTGCAGGGGAAAAAGTTTTCCTCCGCACTCTGGAAAAACCGTGAGTTAACTCAAAAGTCCCGTTGAGTTAACTCAAACGGCAAATCGAGTTAACTC
>JAFWQE010000072.1 GCA_017509155.1 Prevotella sp. | reverse complement strand
TCTCCGGTGAGGCAAAGGTCTTAAAAATCAGTTCATATCCAATGCCGTTGGTATCGCCATGGGTAATGGCAACGCGTACTTTTCTTTCTTCCATATTGTATTGTTTTGTTAGTGTCAGAGTGATGGTTTCATGTCCTGTGGTTGGTCCCCGGCCTCCTGTTTAGCCGTGGAGAGTAGTCCGCAGGCGGCATAGATGTCCTGGCCGCGCGATGCCCGGATGGTGGTGAAGACGCCATGTTGCGTCAGGTAGTCGCGAAGCCACTCCATCGTCTTCTCGTCGGAACCGTGAAGCGGTACGTCGGGAATCTGGTGGAAGCGGATGAGGTTGATGCGGCAGTCGAGTCCACGGAGCAGGTTCACGATAGCCTTGGCGTGCCGGGGCGTGTCGTTGAGTCCACCGAAGACGATGTACTCGAACGAAAGACGGCGCTGGTGGGCAAAGTCGTAGTGCCGCAGCAATTCCACCACATCGCTGACGGGCATGCCTTTTTCGGCAGGCATCAGCTGCATGCGCTCCTCGTGGAGTGGGGAGTGCAGGCTGATGGCCACGTGGCACTCGCTTTCCTCGATGAACCGCTGCAGCTTATTGCGCACACCCACGGAACTGACGGTGATGCGTCGTGGACTCCAGGCCCAACCCCATTCGGCCGTGAGTACCTCGGTAGCCCGTAATACGGCATCGAGGTTGTCCATCGGCTCGCCCTGTCCCATGAAGACGATGTTGGTCAGCTGTTCGCGCTCGGGAAGGGCATGCAGCTGGTTGAGAATGTCGGCTGCGGTCAGGTTGCCATGCCACCCCTGCTTGCCCGTCTGGCAGAAGAGACAGTTCATCTTGCATCCCACCTGGCACGAGACGCACAGCGTGGCACGTTCGCCATCGGGAATGAATACCGTCTCAACGAAATGCCGGGGACAAGGGGCATCTTGCGAGGAGTCTGGGGCGTTCTGCGTGAGGACGGGGAACAGATACTTCACCGTGCCATCCACGCTGCGCTGGCAGTCGGTCGGAAGCATCGTGCCCACCGTGTAGTGTTCGGCCAGCCGTTGGCGGTTCTGCTTCGACAGATTGGTCATCTCGTCGATGCTGGCAACGTGCTTCTGGTAGAGCCACTGCGCCATTTGTCCGCCCGTGAAGGCGGGCATACCAAGACCTCTTGCCACCTCTTTCAGTTCAGCAAGGGTCATGCCCAGCAGCGGTTTCTTAACCGTTTCCATAGCGCATGTTTTCGTTTTATGGTGCAAAGTTACTGCAAAAAAATGAGAAAACCATCCTTTCACCTTATTTATTTTCCGATGTCGGCCAGATATTTCATAATTATTAGGTATTGCGAGGTTGTTTTTTTCGTCGTACTTTTGCAGCGCAATTGGCAGCGAAAGAGGTGCTATCGCGTGCTGAACGCCTGCCTTTGCCAAGGGTTTTGTTAGACTTTCATGGGCTCATTTGGAGTCTTTGGTTCATAATGTTTTTGTATAATTTGGAAAAAAGGGTTGCCGTGACGGCAGCCTTTTTTTTGTTGCTGATGGCAGGTCGTGAGTCGGTTGTGGCTAAAATAATTGGCTTTTTGTTTCCGTATTGGCAGAGTTTTTTGTATTTTTGCATCTGTTTTACACATCATGCGAAAACTATGAGAGAAAGAATAGACTGTTTCTTGCCCTGCGTCCATTCGGAAGTCATGGCCCCAATGGTGGCCGACTTGCACCAGAGCAAGACCATTCGCCATATCAACGACTTGCCGCTGGAAGGCTTGCTGTCGACCGATAACATGGAACTGGTGGCGCGTTCGGCCGAAGCCGACTACGTGTTGCTCAGCCTGAAGGCCCAACCCGTGGCACTGGGCTATCATGCCCTCGAGCGCCTGCTGCGAGCTGCCGACGAGAGTGGGGCCGCCATGGTCTACTGCGACTACTACGAGGAGCGGTGCGAGCGTGCCGATGCTGCCGACAACGGGGCTGGAAAGGAAAGAATCGTGGTCGAACGGCATCCTACGATTGACTATCAGGAAGGATCCCTGCGCGATGACTTCGACTTCGGTCAGCTGGTTCTGCTGCGTACTTCGTTGCTCAAGTCCTGGCTTCGCGAAGGTGAAGGGCAGACCTCGACGCGCCAGCACTACGACTTTGCAGGGTGGTATGCCCTGAGGCTCTACCTTTCGCGTTGCGATGCCATCTTCCACCTGAACGAATACCTCTACACCCTCCGGCAGTTGGACCTGCGCAAGAGCGGTGAACGCCAGTTTGACTACGTGAACCCCCGCAATCGCGAAGTGCAGATAGAGATGGAACGTGCCTGTACAGCCCATCTGAACGCGCTGGATGCCCTTGTCGATACGACGGCTTATTTGGACATCGACTTTGGAGAGCAAGATTTTGCCCTCGAAGCATCGGTCGTCATACCCGTCTACAATCGTCAGAAGACCATTCGCGACGCCGTCGAGAGCGCACTTGCCCAGCAGACGCGATTTGCCTATAACGTCATCGTGGTGGACAACCATTCGACTGACGGAACCACCGAGATACTTCAGAGCCTGAAACAGGACCACGACAACCTCGTCCACATCATTCCCGAGCGTACCGACTTGGGCATCGGCGGCTGCTGGAACGTGGCTGTGGGCGATGACCGCTGCGGACGCTTTGCCGTGCAGCTGGACTCTGACGACCTCTACTCGTCGCCACAGACCTTGCAACGTATCGTCGACGAATTCCACAAGCAGCACGCTGCCATGATGGTAGGCTCATACCGAATGTGCGACTTCGACCTTCAGACCTTGCCTCCTGGCATTATTGACCACCGTGAGTGGACCGACGACAATGGTCCAAACAACGCCCTTCGCATCAATGGACTTGGAGCACCGCGCGCATTCTTCACCCCTCTGGCCCGCCAGCTGCAGTTCCCCAATACCAGTTACGGCGAGGACTATGCCATGGGACTTGCCTTCAGTCGTCATTGGCGTATCGGCCGCATTTACGATGAGCTTTATCTGTGCCGCCGATGGGGTGGCAATAGTGATGCCGCGCTGAGCATAGAGCGTGTCAATGCCAATAACCTATACAAAGACAGGCTGCGCACCATGGAGTTGAAAGCCCGCCGTCGCCTCAACGCCTTGAGGAGTAGCGATGCCGCTTCGTTGCCGCCAAAGGGAACCGGACAGCTGGTCCGCTTCTTCGACCGACAGCTTGAGAAGTGGGCTCTGCCACGGCAGAACTATCGCGACCTATGCCTTGCGCAGACTCGCGAACTGACCGACGGCGATACGGCGATGCGTCTGCAATGGAATCCAGCCCGCATCGTCTCTACGGGAGCCCGCATGGATAAGGCTGCCATTGCCGCCCGTCCATGTTTCCTCTGCAAGAAGAACCGTCCAGACGAGCAGATTGAGAAGATTGTTGCCGACCGTTATCACCTTTTGGTGAATCCCTATCCCATCCTGCCCATGCACTTCACCATACCGCTTGTGGAGCATGAACCCCAGCGCATCAGCGGTCATTATGCAGATATGCGGCGACTGCTTGACTATTATCCGGCACTGATGGTGTTCTATAATGGTCCTCGATGTGGTGCTTCGGCCCCTGACCACATGCATCTGCAAGCCGGAACGAGTGGTGTGCTGCCCCTGCAGCGGGCTTGGCAGCGGCTCAGCCGAAATCTCGAAACCGTTTGCACGCTTGGCGAAGCTGGCGAACTGAGCCTGCTACGTGACTACGTGTGCCCGGCATTTGTAATCCGCACCACTACAGCCGAAGCCGACAACCGACTATTCGGCATGCTCTACGAAGCCCTTTCGGCGCATCAGGCAACCGATGACGAAGAACCGATGATGAACATCGTGGCATGGCGACAGGGCGACGCTCAGGTCAGTGTGGTCTTCCCGCGCCGCAAACATCGTCCCGACTGCTACTATCGCGAGGGAGAGGACGGTCACATGGTCAGTCCGGGTGCACTCGACATGGGAGGACTCATCATCACCCCACGCGAGGAAGACTTCAAGGCCCTCACGGCCGCTGAGGCGGCTGACATCCTCCGCGAATGTGCCATGAGCGACGACGATTTGAAGGTCGTGGCCGACGAGGTGCGCTCGCTGAAGGCGATGGCCGACAAGCAGACGGCCCTCCGTTCGACCTCCATGGGGCAACAGCCAACGGTCAGCGTCGGCATTGTCAGTGCTGAACAGATTAGCTTTACCCTCGACAAACCCTATACGGCAAAAGGTGTCGACCTCGAAGGACCGCAGGTGGTAGCGTTTGCGGAAGGTGGTATCCTATGGAATGGCAATCAATATCGTGAGCTGGTGTTCCGTCCGAAACGCAGCGATGCCACCTTCTCCATCAAGGATGTCACCATCGGTGTGGGTTTCCATTGGGAACGTCAGGAGACGCAGCGCTTCCTGGGCACGCTCAGGCTGGTTGTAGAGGCCGACAAACTGTGTGCCATCAACGAACTTCCCGTAGAGCAATACCTCGAAAGCGTCATCTCAAGTGAGATGAATGCGACCTCGTCGAAGGAGTTCCTGAAGGCTCATGCCGTGATATCGCGTTCGTGGCTGCTGGCTCAGATGCATAAACGCAGGGAAAGCGGCGAACGTCGCGACAACTTCTTCTCGTTCATCAAGAAGGACGACGAACTCATTCGTTGGTACGACCGTGAAGACCATACCATCTTCGACGTCTGTGCCGACGACCATTGCCAACGCTATCAGGGCGTTACGCGTGCCACGAACCCACATGTTGCCGAGGCAGTGAAAGCCACACGTGTGCAGGTGCTCGTCAGCTTAAGCGGTGATGCCGACACGCAGGCCGACTCGTGGGCCGACATCTGCGATGCACGCTTTTCGAAGTGCTGTGGCGGTAGGACCGAGGAGTACGAGTATTGCTGGGAAAACATCAGCAAACCCTATCTGCAGTCGG
>JAFWQE010000071.1 GCA_017509155.1 Prevotella sp. | reverse complement strand
ATGGTGCAGTTCTCGCTGCCTGTCATGCTCGGTCTTGCCGACGAGGGCGTGTTGCCATTGGAACGTGTGGTCGAACTGATGTGCCATGCACCTGCACGTTTGTTTGAGGTGCACGAGCGCGGTTTCCTGCGCCCTGGCTACAAGGCCGACGTGGCCATCGTCCGTCGTGTTGAGCCATACGTAGTCGGTAACGAACTGGTGCAGAGCCGATGTGCCTGGACGCCTCTGGTGGGCGACACCCTGCATTGGCGTGTCAGCCATACCCTTTGTAATGGCCAATTCGTGGTCGACGACGGCCGTTTCTGTGCCGACAGCCGTGGCGAAGAACTGCTGTTCCGCTAATTTTTCAACCGTTTTCTTCACTTCGTTTTATCCCATTTCATCACTCGAAACACCCCCAAGGAGGCCAAATGCGATGCTCCTGAGGGGAGACCGTTATGTTACAAAGGGGAGGCAGCATTGTTTTCGTGGTTACGGAGCAACGCCCTTGAGCTGATGGAGCGATGCTTTTAAGCCTACGGAGCAATGCTTTCGACGTTGCAGAGCTATGCTTTTGACCACGCAGAGCATAGCTTTACAGGGGTATAAAGCTATGCTTTATATAGGTACGGAGCTATGCTCTATGGGGTACGGAACGATGCCCTGTGCGAAGCCAAAAGTTGCTATGGAATTGCGAAAGGTCGTTTTTCTTGGACAATTATTTTGCCAAGTCAGCAGAAAATAGTAACTTTGCCTTTTCAAAGTGCAAACAAAAATGAGGAGCGACTACGACATCCATGAGGTGCGGCCCTACATCAACTGGACCTACTTCTACCATGCCTGGGGCGTGGCTGCCGACAGATTGGAAGACGAACGCATTCGGCTGAGGGCCGATGCCGACGAAGTGCTCGACGACATGGATGGACGTTTTCAGACGCATAGCCTGTTCCTGCTGATGCCTGCTGCCAGCGATGGCGACGACATCGTGTTGCCTGGGGCACGCCTGCCCATGCTTCGACAGCAAGGCGGAGAGGGTACCTCGCTCTGCATGGCCGACTTCATCAAGCCCATTGGGGCAACGGGTAAGGTCGTCTGGGATGCCGAGGACGAGTCCTCCACACACGATTCGACCAGCCACGTGCCCGACATCAGCACTCACATAGGACTCTTTGCAGCCTCCGTCGATGCGCATTTCACCGATGGCGATGCCTCATCCGACGACTATCGACAACTGTTGCTCCAAACCTTGGCCGACCGACTGGCCGAAGCCACCACCGAACGATTGCACCAACGCGTGCGACGAGAGTTCTGGGGCTATGCTCCCGACGAACAGCTGACCATGGACGAGCTCCATCAGGAACGCTTTCAGGGCATACGGCCCGCCGTGGGCTATCCGTCGTTGCCCGACATGAGCATGAACTTCGTGCTCGACACGCTGCTCGACATGCAGCAGATAGGCATCCGACTGACCGAAAGCGGCATGATGCGACCCCACGCCAGCGTGTCGGGACTGATGCTGGCCCACCCTGAAGCACGCTATTTCGACGTGGGGAGAATAGGTCCCGACCAGCTCCTCGACTATGCCCGCCGACGCCACATACCCGCCGAACGCCTTCGAGCGTTCCTGCGTGTGGGTTAACCTGACGAACACTCAACCCAATGATTGCAAGAATTCTCATATTGCTCCTGCTGGTGTTGCTCTTGCCCCAGCTCTACATCGACCTCCGGAAACTGCGCCGCCGACCTCGATGGCTCCGATTGCTGCGATGGATTCCCACTGTGGCCATGATGGTGTGGACGGTGGTGCTGGCTTTCCAGCGCAACTTCGTTTCGGACGACCTTGCAGCCGAGAATGTCTATCTGCTGGTGCTGGGCGTGTTCTTCGTGCCCAAGGCTCTCTACGCCCTGTGCTCATTGGTGGGACGCATCGTAAAGGTGTTGGGCCACTATCGCTACAACTGGGGCAACCTGGTGGGACTGGTGTTAGGCTTATTTGCCGTCTTCGTGACGCTCTATGGCAGTTTCATGGGCATCCGCAGGCTGAAAATCAACCATGTGGAGATAGTCCTCGAAAATCTTCCTGAAACCTACGACGGCTACAAAATGGTGGTTTTCTCTGATGCCCACGTGGGTTCTTTCACGGGTTGGCGCCAAAAGCTGTTACAACGCGACGTCGATTCAATCAATGCACAGCTGGCAGACGCCATCGTATTCCTGGGCGACCTGCAGAACCTGCGCCCTTCCGAGCTCTATCCCGTGCAGGACATCCTGCGCCAACTGCGTGCGCGAGATGGCGTGTTCTCGGTGCTGGGCAACCACGACTACAGCGACTACATCAACGACGACCCTGCCATCTGTGCTGCTAACGAACACGAGATGCAAAGCCGTCAGCAGCAATTCGGCTGGACTCTGCTCATGAACGATTGGAAGCCCATCGACCGCGACTCGCGCAAGAACGGCCGGCTCGTCATTGCCGGTATGGAAAACTACGGGCAGAAAGAGGGCACACAGCGTGGCGACCTGCAGAAGACGTTGGCAGGCATCGGCAGCAAAGACTGTGTCGTTCTGCTGCAACACGATCCTTCGGCATGGCAGACGCTGATCCTGCCCGAAGCCAACATCCCCCTGACGCTGAGCGGTCATACCCACGGCGGACAGGTGTCGCTCTTCGGATTGCGTGGCAGCCACCTCCGGCTAAACGAGGACTATGGCCTCTATCACGAAGGTCACCACCAGCTCTACGTCACCTGCGGCATCGGCGGACTCGTACCCTTCCGCTTCGGCGTATCGCCCGAGATTGCCGTCATCACACTGAAATCCGGGCAACAATAAGTAGTTAAGGAAATCAGAGGACATGTGTCTGGACCCCTGCACTCCATAATCGTAAATCGTAAATCCATAAATCGGAAATGCTAAAGTTTCTCTATCGCGTCTATCAGTTGCTCATCGCTGCACCCCTATGCCTGCTGGCTACGCTCATCACAGCCGTCACCGTCATCGTGGGATGCTCGCTCGGCGACGGCCACTTCTGGGGCTATTACCCTGGCCGTTGGTGGTCGAGGTTCATCATCCGCGTGCTGTTCCTGCCCGTGAAGGTCGAAGGACGCGAACACTTGCAGAAGGGACAGTCCTATGTCTTCGTGAGCAACCACCAGGGAGCCTTCGACATCTTCCTTATCTATGGCTTTCTGGGGCGCAACTTCAAGTGGATGATGAAGCGCCAGCTGCGCAGTCTCCCCTTCGTGGGAAAGGCTTGCGAGGCTGCTCACCATATCTTCGTCGACAAGCGCGGACCCAGTAAGATTCGCGAGACCTACGATCAGGCACGACAGACGCTGCGCGACGGCATGTCGCTCGTGGTGTTTCCCGAGGGTGCACGCTCCTTCACAGGGCACATGGCCCAATTCAAGCGTGGCGCTTTCATGCTTGCCGATGACCTGCAACTGCCCGTCTGCCCACTCACCATCAATGGTTCGTTCCGCGTGAAGCCCCGCATGAAGGACATCTACTGGGTGTTCTGGCATCCGCTTCGCCTGACTATCCACGAACCCATCCAGCCCATCGGGCAGAGTGCCGACAACATTCGCCATGCCGAAGAGGAGAGCTATCGCGTCATCATATCCGCACTCGAGCCTGAATATCAAGGTTTTGTGGAGAACCCCGACCAATAAGCAGTTTTTCTTGCATTTATTTTGCTAAGTCAAAGAAATGTTGTAACTTCGCCGACAAATAGAACATTATTACCGAAAGAATATGGATTT
>JAFWQE010000070.1 GCA_017509155.1 Prevotella sp. | reverse complement strand
TTGTACTTTCTTTTTATCTTTGCAACCATTATGAGAAAGATAACATTACTTTACTTTTTGCTCATTGCCACAGTGGCAATGGCACAGAATAGCGACTACGTAACTCTGAACACAGAGAAGATAAAGAACCCTATGCTGTGGGCTGACGTTCCCGACCCCGACATTATACGCGTGGGCGACACGTTCTACCTGGTTTCAACCACGATGCACCTAATGCCCGGTGCGCCGGTGATGGCATCGAAGGACCTGAAGAACTGGGAGACGGTGGGATATATCTTCGACCGCCTTACCGACTCGCCGAAGTACGACCTTCAGCAAGGCACCGTCTACGGACGCGGACAATGGGCCACATCGCTGAAGTATCATAACGGAAAGTTCTATGCCCTGCTGGCACCCAACGAGCATGGAAAGATGGGCGATACCTATATCTTCTCTGCCGAGAAAGCAGAAGGTCCTTGGAAAATTGTTTCAAGGATGCGCCACTTCCACGATTGCTCGCTCTTCTTCGATGACGACGGTCGTGTGTTTGTGGTTTACGGCACTGGCGAACTGATGGAACTGAAGCCCGACCTCTCGGATGTCATCGAGGGGACACACATGCAGATTTTCCAACGCGAGGAGGACGAGAAAGGTCTGCTGGAGGGCAGCCGCATGATAAAGCACAACGGCAAGTATTACCTGTTGATGATATCGCACACATACGCTCCGGGGCGCCATCGCCGCGAGGTGTGCTACCGTGCCGACGACATCCATGGACCATACGAGAAACAGGTGATACTGGAATCGGAGTTCGGAGGCTTCTCATACGAGGCACAGGGCACCATCGTTGACACTCAGGACGGCGACTGGTATGGCATAATCTTCCAAGACCGTGGCGGCGTGGGGCGCGTGCTCACCGTGATGCCGTGCCGATGGATTAACGGATGGCCTATGCTGGGCGACGAGAACGGCAAGGTGCCTGAGACCGTAAGACCATTGGTTAGCGGACAGCCCGAGGCAAGCATCGTCAAGAGCGATGACTTCACGGACAAGCGTCTGGGACTGCATTGGCAGTGGAACCATAACCCGATAGACGAGGCATGGTCGCTCACAGAACGTCCAGGCTTCCTACGTCTGAAGACAAACCGCGTGGTGAACACGCTCTATCTCGCTCCTAACACGCTTACACAGCGCATGGAAGGACCTACATGCAGCGGTGTCATCGCCATGGACTGCTCAAAGATGAAAGACGGCGACTGTGCCGGACTGGCTGCCTTCAACAGCGAGACGGGAGCACTCATCGTGAAGAAAAGTGGCAAGAAACTCACGCTTGAAATGAACGAGATGACCGTTGAACTCTCCGACCGCGACAAGGAAGTGACAAAGTTTGATGAGAAATGCATCGAACAGGTGGCGCTGAACCAGCAGAAAGTGTGGCTGCGCATAGATGCCGATTTCCGTCCTACGGAGCGTGGAGGTCGTGATGCAGCAAACTTCTACTATAGTCTTGACGGCAGTCAATGGACAAAAATAGGAACCACCGACTACCGCATGCGCTTCGACTGGCGCCGCTTCTTCATGGGAACGAAGTTCGGCATCTTCTGCTATGCCACGAAGAAGGCAGGCGGGTATGTTGACATCGACTCTTTCAACTATAGCAAGACAGAAAAATAAACATTCATAAACCTTTAGTTAAATATCAAGGATGAGAAAACAGATATTATCCTCCATATTTCTCTCATGCTGCGCCACAGTCATGATGGCGCAGCAGTCTCCCAACGGCAAACTAACGGTGGAACCACGACAGCAGACGCTGGTGGTACGCTATCAGCAGCAACAGGTGCTGGAAGTGGAGACGGGTGTTGACGTGACAATGCTCAGCAAGAGCAAGGCGAAACACATCACTGCCGACTATCAGATGCTGGCAGGAAAGAAGAGTCGATGCACCAACGAGGCAAATGAGTATCGCTGCGGAGCGCTGGCGCTGCGTCTCTACAACGACGGCATAGCGCTACGCTATGAGTATCAAGGTCTGAAAGACGCTGCCATCCCCGAGGAGCATACAGCATATATCATCCCCGAGGGAATGTCCCGATGGATGCAGCAATGGGCGGAGTCGTACGAGGGATTCTTCCCCTTCGGCACAACGGCAAAGGAGAAGCCCGTTCCAAGTTTCAGCGGCACCTTCACATCCCCCGACGGATATAACAACCGCTGGGGCTACCCGGCCCTGCTGGAGCCCGCCAATGGTGTTTTCGCGCTGATAACAGAGGCGAACATCGAGCGTCGACAGAGTGCTTCGTGCCTGTATAACGACGGCGAGCGGTTCCGCGTGGTGCCTGATAAAAACGAGGAAAGGCTCAACGGCGAGTGGCACACCCCGTGGCGCGTAGTCATCATAGGGTCGTTGGCCGATGTGGTAGCATCCACACTTGTCACCGATGTCTCGGAGCCGTGCCGGCTGGAGGACACCAGTTGGATACAGCCAGGCGTGGTGTCGTGGGTGTACTGGGCATATAACCACGGCTCTAACGACTATAATATAATAAGGAAATATGTGGATATGGCTGCCACGCTGCATCTGCCCTACGTGCTGATAGACGCCGAGTGGGACGAGATGAAGGACGGAAAGACCATCGAGGATGCTGTTGCTTATGCCCTTCAGCAAGGTGTGCGCCCGCTGATATGGTATAACTCAAGCGTGGGATGGATAGACGGGGCACCCACTCCGAAGTTCCGTCTCAACAAGGCAGAAGACCGTGAGCGCGAGTTTGCATGGTGCGAGAAAATCGGCGTCGCTGGTGTGAAGATAGACTTCTTCTCCGGCGACAACCAGATGAACATGGACTATTGTCAGGAACTGCTGGAGTGCGCTGCACGCCACCATCTGCTGGTAAACTTCCACGGTGCAACCATTCCGCGAGGATGGCAGCGCACCTATCCTAACCTGCTCTCCACAGAGGGCGTTTACGGTGCGGAGTGGTACAACAACGTGCCTACATTCACCCGTCAGGCAGCATGCCACAACGCCACATTGCCCTTCACCCGCAATGTCATCGGACCAATGGACTAC
>JAFWQE010000069.1 GCA_017509155.1 Prevotella sp. | reverse complement strand
GGCTTTTTTTGAAACGTTTTTTGGCAGAAAAAGAAATGGATCTTTCCCGCCTTGCGAGAAAGACCCAATCGAAGGTACCACCAGAGGTTGTCAAAAAACGGTCGACGAAATCAGTGGAGGATAAAAAAGACGAGTTCCTTCATGAGCTCACCAGGAGCTGTATTGGGATTGTCAATACCCTTCCCTCTTGCTTCCACTTCTCTCAGCTTCGAAATGATCTGGAGAGTCTTCGTGCCACTGTAGTTTCTCAGTCCCGTAACGTAGTCGCGAGCTTGCCATGACGAACGTAAGTCGAGGTACTGGGCTACTGCGTTCTCGCTTCGCTTGTCTGGAGCATAGTAAGTCAGCATTAGGTTCTGGAAATAACTGAAGAGGAACGGAAGAACTGAATACAGCGAACCAGCCTTCTGGTTGCTGTCAAAATACTTCACGATTTGGTTTGCTTTGTAAACATCGCGGTTGACAATGGCCGAACGGAGTTCAAAGAGATTGAATTCTTTACTCACCCCAATCTCACGCTCAACTATTTCCGGTGTTATTTTTTTACCCTCCCCACTTAAAGAAATCAAAACCTTGTCGAGTTCAGATGTCAGACGGCTTAGATCGGCTCCAATGTGTTCGGCTATCATTTGCGTCGCCTTGTAGTCGATACCCACTTCCTTATCACGAAGGTAAGCCTCGATGAAAGCCAACAGTTCGCGATCGTTTTTCTTTTTGCTCTCGAATACCACTCCCCCATTCTTCTCAGTCATACTCACCAATGTGCCATTGGCTTTCTTTCGTTTGTCAAGGGGACCATTCTTGAAGCAGAGGACAAGTACGGTCGTCGGCGTCGGCTTTTCAGCGTATTTAGCCAACGGTTCCAGCGAGCGCAGGTTTTGGGCTTCCTTCACGATGACCACTTGTCTTTCAGCCATCATCGGATAGCGGCGCGCCATATCTGCCACCTGTGCTGCCGTCGTGTCCAGGCCAAATACGATAGTCTGATTGAAGTCGCGTTCGGCCTCATCAAGCGCATTTTCGGCGATATAATCGGCTATACGATCGATAAAATATGGCTCCTCACCCATCAATAAATAGATAGGTGCGAACTTCTTCGCCTGCAAATCGCGCATAATCGCCTCAAATGTTGGTCCGTTATTCTTTCCTGCCATAGGATTTGTTCTGATGCTATTTTCTTGCAAAGATACGAATAAGTGAGCGAAATGCAAAACAAAAACCGAAGTTTTTGGTTTCATTTCAGAGCTAGGAGTCAAAAGAACGCTTTCGGAACGAAGTGGAGAAAGAACGGAAGTATCTTCGACGGACGCCAAAGATACGAAGAAGATAGTATTTACGGCAAAGCCAAATTTACAAAATATCCTGCGATACAAGCACCATTGCACGCAGAAAACAAAAATTTATCTATAATTTTGTGAACGAATCCTGATTTCAAGTGTATGCCTATATGAATGGCGAAACACAGAATGGAGTCATGACAAGCAAAAGCCCTTCGCGCCAAACAAAACAAATGAATCTCACAACAAAAAAGACAAACGAACAACAATGAAACGAATACTGACAACCCTTCTCCTCATTTCTGCCCTATTGCTGACGGTTGCAGCTCAGGAGAATAAGCCCGAACTCGGCACGCTGATGCTCAACAAGGATTTCTCGCCGACTGCCTTAGAGGCTGGTGAGCAACTCTACTACCCTGTCCTGCTCCACTGCGACACGGCGCAGATCAGCCGTCTCTTCAGACAGTGGAACCAATACGTCGACAAGCATCCTCAGGACGAGGCTGCGTGGCGCAACTTCTATGAGGTCTACGAGGCTTACTACCTTCGCTCGTTCAACGCCCCTGGCGGCCGCACGAAGCAGGAACTGGCCCGGCAGACCAACCTTCAGGAGCGGCTGGCGCGCGGCATTCCTTATACCTACACCTACGACATCATCGCGCTGCTGGAGCAGTTCAGCATGACTGGCGACCAGGAGCACAGCCGCGACCATATGCACAAATACGCTGCCAATGCACTCGAACGCCTTCCCGACGACGCCCGCGCCTCCGACCTGCAACTGCTCATCAGCACGCTCTATCAGACGGGCGACACGACAAACCTGGAGCGACTGCTGAACATCTACTTCGACCGCGACATGTGCCCGTCCTACGTGCTGCAATACCATTTCAACGAGCTGCAGGGCATGGAGCAGAACGCCGTCTACATCGGCACCCACGAGGGCGACATCATCCCGAAACTCGTCATCCAGCATGTCCTGCGGCAGCATCGCGACAAGGTGCTCTACGACCAGAACTTCTGCTACGACCAAATCTATAACGCTGCATGCTTCAGCCAACTGGGCATCCCCGAGCCCGACTACGACAAGTGGATCCGTTCCAGTGGGGTATGGAACCGCCTGAGCGTGCAATGGCTCTGCGACAACTGTTCCCAACCCGTCTATTTCTCGGCCAACAGCATCGCCTTCATGGCCGAGCAATGGCTCACCGACGATCTCAAGGCCTGCCTCTACAACGAGGGACTGACCATGCGCTACTCCCCCACGCCCTACGATAACTTCAAGGTGAAGCGCCAGAACATCGACAAGCGCTACCTCCTGGAGTACCTGCTCTACTCCTTTGAGTCCGACCACGACGTACAGGGGCAGCGGTGGAACGACGACCAAACCTACCTAGCGCTGAACTATGTGATGCTCCTGCAGGATCAGTTGCCGTGGTATGAAAAGAACGACCCTGAGGGCTACGACCGTCTGGCCCACCTCATCCAGCGCATCCTGAAGCAGAACACCGACACCGACTCCGCCGAGGAAGACATCCCGCCCACGCTGAAGTTGCCGCGACTGGCTTTCTTTAGCGAGAAGGATCCGAGCAAGGAGGACAAGATGACTAGCGTGACCGTGGAGGAAGACACCGATGCC
>JAFWQE010000014.1 GCA_017509155.1 Prevotella sp. | reverse complement strand
TTACAGGAGTTACAGGAGTTCAGACAATACTTCCAACCCCTGTAAACTGACGCAAAGAGAGCCTTCAGCACTATCGTCTGTAACTCCTGTAACTCCTGAACTCCTGAACTCCAAGAAGTTGAGCGAATGCGAAACTTGAATTCGTTAATTCAAGTTTCGGAAGTTCAGGAGTTCTCTGCAAGCAGAGCGAACAAGTTCGAGCGCTCTGCAGCAGAGCGACCAAAGGTCGAGAGACAGACGTTAGTTTTATTCGCCCATTTATATAATCGCAATGAAAGTATTGTCTGTAACTCCTGAACTCCTGTAACTCCTGAACTTCTGGACGCTAAGTTCGTTAAGCGGAGCTAATTGTAAGACAGCGTTTTACACGATTTGATTTAAGGTTTGTTTCGGTCAGTTTCGCCCAAATCTAATCGGTGAAGAATGAAGTATTGCTGGGAGCGCAGCAGGAAGAGAAGCGTTCCGACGATTTGTGCCAAGGCCACCGTCCAGAAGGCTGTCGTGTAGCCCAGATGTTCGGCCACGGCACCTCCGATGAGGGCGCCAAGTCCCATGCCAATGTCCCATGACACCAGTATGGTGGAGTTGGCTGTTCCCCGCTGGTCGTGGCGCGCCATGCTGATCATCATGTTCTGGAAGGCTGGCCACACATGGCCGTTGCCGAGTCCGATGAGGATGGCCGAGCCATAATAGCCGATGCTGTTTGGACAAGCCACAAACAGCGTGTAGCCGATAGCCGACAGGATGACGCCTTCTGCCGCATTGTGCGTGAGCTTTCCCTGGCGCAGCGCCTTTGCCCCTTGCAGTCGCGAAAGGATGAGACCGGCCGACAGCAAGGCAAAGTAGGAGCCCGTTCCCCCTGTTATTCCCATTTCTTCTTTTCCGTAGATGGCGAGGTAGTTGCTGAGCACACCGAAGCAGAAGCCGAAAAACACCATGTTGAGCGCAAGCAGCCAGCCGCTCAAAAGGAAGAAACGGTCGAGCGAGAGTAGCGACGACCTTGTCCGGGCGTTCTGAGCGAGCGAGCCCCTGGCGTCAGGTTCCCTTTTTGGTTCTGAGGCGGTGGACGAAGAGGTGTGGATGGTGGCGTCGGCGAGAAGGCCGGCGAAGGCCACGAAGAAGGCAAGCCAGAAAAGCAGGTCGAAGTTCTTCGTGTAGTGGTAGATGTAGATGGCGACGGAGGGCGCAATGGCCATGGCCAGGTTGTTGCTCAGTCCGTAGTAGCCGATGCCCTCGTTGCGCCTGGACGATGGCAGCACGTCGATGGCCATGGTGGAATTGGCCACGGTGGCAGCCCCGAAAGGGGCACCGTGCAATGTCCTCACGATGGTGAACATGAGCAGAGAGGCCGCCGTGAGATAGCCGGCGAAGAAGATGAAAAAGAGAAAGAAGCAAACGAGCAGCACCTTCTTTCTGGGGAACTGGTCAACAAGGAAACCGCTGAAGGGACGACATAGGAGCGCTGTCAGCGTGTAGCCCGACAGCACCAGGCCTATGACATCCTTCGTGGCTCCGAAGTGCTCGCTCAGATAGAGTGGCAGCAGGGGCGTGAGCAGGTAGAAGGCAAAGAACAGGGCGAAGTTCGCGCCCATCACCTTGCAGTAGTTGGCGTTCCAGAGGCGCTCCGTTTTCCCTTGTCCAATGGAAGGGTTGCCGCGAAAAGTGCTGCTTCTTCTCACTCGGTGGTTTTCAGGTTGTCAATCTGCTGATTGATGTGTGTACTGAAGGTGAGTGGTGCCTTGATGTGACGGTAGAGGTTTGATGCCTCGCCGGTGGTCACGATCACGTCGCCGTAGTTGAGCAGTCTGCCAGCCACCGACTGCTGGATTTTCACTCCCTCGCACTTGCGGAGCAACAATTCGAGCGACTCCCGCTTGATGATGCCTCGCTTGAAGATGAGGCGGCGCGTGGTGACGACGTATTGCTTTCCGCCGTTCAGGCTGACTGCCCAGCAGAAGGCAATCACCAGCGCGACGATGCCGCCCAGCAGCTTGACCAGGAACATGGTCTGGTCGTCGAGAGGAATGGCCATGACGATGAGTGCAACGATGCCCAGTACGATAGGCCATGTGTAGACAATGGGATGGAGTTGTGCCGAGTAGACAATCTTTTCGTTCTCCATCAGGTTCTTTTCAATGTATCCCATAATTTATGTTTTTTGAAATTGTTTATCAATTATGATGGAATTGAACACAGAGACACTGAGACGCAGAGGTCTTGTACAAAAAACAAAAAACTCTGTGACTCTGAGTCTCTGTGTTCAATATATGGATTCTTCTTGTTCATCCTTTTGTTGGGAGTTTGGGAGTTAGGAAGCTTGGGAGTTTGGGAGTTTGGGAGTTTTCGCGGCTTTCAGCCGCTGGAGTCTGGACAATAGTTCTTTCGGGTGAATGGAGCACGACAAAGTATCGTCTGAACTCCTGCAACTCCTGAACTCCTGCAACTCCTGCAACTCCTGTAACTCCTGTAACTCCTGAATTCATGCCGTTATCTGATTGCCGGTGTACAGCTGGTAGTATTTCCCCTTTCGCTCCATGAGCTGCTGGTGGTTGCCACGCTCGATGATGCGTCCGCGGTCCATCACCATGATCCAGTCGGCATTGCGAATGGTGGAAAGGCGGTGGGCGATGACGAAGGTGGTTCGCCCTCGCATCAGTTCGTCCATCCCCTGCTGCACCATGCGCTCGGTGCGTGTGTCGATGCTGCTGGTGGCTTCGTCGAGGATGAGTGCCGGAGGATTGGCCACGGCTGCGCGGGCAATGGCGATGAGCTGCCGCTCGCCCTGGCTCAGGTTGCCGCCGTCGGCGGTGAGCGGGGTGTGGTAACCCTGTGCCAGACGACAGATGAAGTCGTGGGCATGCACGAGCTTGGCGGCGGCGATGCACTCCTCGTCGGTGGCTTCCAGCCTGCCATAGCGTATGTTCTCCATGACCGTTGCCGTGAAGAGATGCGTCTCCTGGAGCACGATGCCGAGCGACTTGCGCAGCTCGTTGCGCTGAATGTCGCGAATGTTGATGCCGTCGTAGAGAATGCGGCCGCCCTGAATGTCGTAGAACCGGTTGATGAGGTTGGTGATGGTGGTCTTGCCCGCTCCTGTTCCTCCCACGAGGGCAATCTTCTGTCCGGCGTCGGTGTCCATTTCTATGTCGAACAGCACCTGCGGTCCGAGTGTCTCTTTGCCTTCCTTGTCGATGACGGGATAGGCGAAATCCACGCCAAAGAAGTCTACTTCTCCCCGTTGACGAATCAGTGGCTTTCCTTCTGATTTCCAAGCCCATACGCCTGTTTGCTGCGAGGTTTCCTCGAGCGTTCCGTCAGCTTTCTCTATGGCATTGACAAGCGTCACCGAGTTGGGCGACGAGGGCTGTTCGTCGGTTGATGGCGACTGGTTGCTGGCGTCATCGTTTTCCGTGGTTGCGTCCATCAGTTCGAACACACGTTGCGCACCGGCCACGGCGTTGATGATGCTGTTGATCTGGTTGGATATCTCAGATACCGGTCGCGTGAAGTTCTTGATGAGCGTGAGGAAGCTGACCAGCGTGCCCACGGTGAGCGAGAAGCGAACGGCGAACACCGAAGAGTTCAGGGCGATGGTGGCGCCGAGAATGGCGGCGAGCACATAGATGAGGTTCGAGAGGTTTCCGTTGACCGGCATCACGATGTTGGCCACGCGGTTGGCGTTGCAGGAACTGTCGCGAAGGTTGGTGTTGAGCTCGCGGAAGCCGTCGATGGCCTCCTGCTCGTGGCAGAACGTCTTCACCACCTTCTGTCCGGTGAGCATCTCCTCTATGTAGCCGTTGATGAGTCCGAGGTTTTGCTGCTGAGCCGAGAAATGCTTGTACGAGCGCTTGCCCAGCAAGCGGGTGGTCACGACCATCAGCATCGACATGACGACGGTGAGAATGGTGAGGGGAAGGCTCAGCACAATCATGCTGCTGAAGGTGAGGACGATGGTGACCACCGAGGAGAACAGATGGGGTAGGGAGCTGATCATCTGGCGCAGCGAGTCCACGTCGTTGGTATACACCGACATGATGTTCCCGTGTCCGTGGGTGTCGAAATACTTGATGGGCAGCTGCTGCATGTGGCCAAAGAGGTCGAACCGCAGGCGTTTGAGCGTGCCCTGGCTCACATTGATCATCAGCCGGCTCTGCAGATAGGAGCACGCTGCGCCGAAGGCGAGGACCATGGCCAGCCAGACGAGCGCCCTGGCCAGTGGCTCGAAGTCGGGAGAAGCGGCTTGCGTGAGCGGCAGGATGTGGTCGTCGATGAGCGTCTTGGTGAAGAGTGTCGACGTGAGCGTGGTGACGCTCGTGACGAAGATGCACACGATGGCCAGCAGCAGCGACCACTTGTAGTTCTGCGCTACGTATCGCAGCATGCGTGCAATGAGCTTGGTGCCTCCCTTGGGCATCTTGGCGATGCCCATGTTGCGGCCTCCTCGTGGCCCTCTTCCGGGACCTATGTTAAGGGTTGCTTTTGCCATTCTTTATCTTTTTTTTCAATTGTCGTTGAGGTGCATCGGGGCGCACGGTGTTTCGGAGACTTTCGGGGGGAAGGACCGAGGCGGTGCCTCGGTGTACGCAAAGCCTGAGGGCTTGTGTTTCCACCTTTATCATTTTTCATTTAAGCGCATGTCACCGCCTCCGTCTTTATCATTTCTCATTTTTCATTTATCATTTAGGCGCGAAGCGCCGCATCAAAGTCGCCGGCGTCCTGCGTCTGTATCTGGTATATTTCCTGGTAGATGGCGTTGTCGCGCAGCAGGTTCTGGTGGGTGTCGAATCCCGCGATGCGTCCGCTTTGCATGACGACGATGCGGTCGGCCTCCTGCACGCTTTGTATCCTTTGGGCAATGATGAGCTTGGTGGTGTTGGGTATGTCCTCGCGGAACGCCCGTCTGATCTTGGCGTCGGTGGCGGTGTCGCACGCACTGGTGGAGTCGTCGAGAATGAGTATCTTGGGCCGTTTCAGCAGTGCCCGGGCGATGCAGAGGCGCTGCTTCTGTCCTCCCGACACGTTGTTGCCGTTCTGCTCGATGTGTGTCATGTAGCCGTCGGGCATCCTGTCGATGAACTCGTCGGCACATGCTATCCGGCACGCCTCGCGACACTCCTCCTCGGTGGCGTCGGTGCGTCCCCATCGCAGGTTGTCGAGAATGGTTCCGCTGAACAGCTGGTTGTTTTGCAGCACCATGGAGACGGCGTTGCGCAGCGCTTCCACATTGTATTGCCTCACGTCGATGCCGCCCACGCTGACGCTCCCCGACGTGGCGTCGTAAAGCCGGCACACCAGTGTGGCCAGGGTGGTCTTTCCGCAGCCCGTTCCACCGATGATGCCGATGGTCTCGCCGGCCTTGATGTGCAGGTCGATGTTCTGAATGGCCGCGCTTTGGCCCTTGCCGGGGTCGTCGCTGCCGCTGGAATGGTAGCTGAAGCTGACGCCGTCGAAGTCGATGCTGCCGTCCTTCACCTCGGTCACGCCGCCGCCGTCGGGGTCGCAGATGTCAGCCTTTTCGTTGAGCACCTCCACGATGCGACGGGCCGAGGCGGCGCTCATGGTAATCTGCACGATGGTCATCGACAGCATCATCAGCGACATGAGGATGGTCATCACGTAGGCGAAGAGCGACGTGAGCTGTCCGGTGGTGAGCTCGCCTGCCACGATGTAGTGGGCACCAAACCACGACAGGGCGATGATGCATCCGTAGACCACGAGCATCATGATGGGGTGGTTGATGGCCTGAAGACTCTCCGTCTTGACGAACAGGCGGTAGAGCGCGTCGGCGGCCTTCTGGAATTTCCTGTTCTCGAAGTCCTCCCTGACGAACGCCTTCACCACCCTGATGGCCGCAATGTTCTCCTGCACCGAGTTGTTCAGGTCGTCGTAGCGCATGAACACCTGCTCGAAGAGCTTCACGGTGCGCGATATAATAAGGTAGAGGGCGGTGGCCAGCACCACGAGCGCCACCACGAAGATGAGGCTCATGTGGAAGTTGATGAACACGCACATGAGGACGCTGAACACCAGGTTGAGCGGTGCGCGCACCGATGCCCTCAGAATGGTCTGGAAGGCGTTCTGCAGGCTCTGCACGTCGGTGGTCATGCGGGTGATGAGACCTGCGGCAGAGAACTTGTCGATGTTGGAGAACGAGAACGTCTGGATGTTGGTGTACATGGCGTCGCGCAGGTTATAGGCGAAGCCCGTTGACGCCTTGGCCGAGAAGCGCCCGGCAAGAATGCCGAACGAAAGGCTGAGCCCTGCGATGAGCAGCAGCAGGCCGCCGTACATGTAGACGTGCCGCATGCTGCCGGCCATGATGCCACGGTCGATAATCCACGACGTGACGTAGGGGATGAGTACACCCATGAGCACTTCAAGGGTGGTGAAAACGGGCGTCAGCAGCGCATCGCGCCTGAACGAACCTACCTGTCTGAGTATTGTCTTTATCAATTTTCTTGCTTTCTTGAATTTGGGTACAAAGTTACAAAAATTCGGGCGAATAGCCAAACATAATGCACGTTTTCTTTATGCAAATTGCTGGGTATGCCAAAGAAAAAGAATGGCAGAAGAAATCACTTTTTCTGCCAACAAAACATAGTTTTCTTGGCAATTTTTTTACGACGGAACGGGGGGAACCTCCCCCGACCCCTCCAAAGGAGGGGAGGAGACCTTCCCCAGCCCCTCCTGTTTAGGAGGGGAGCTCAGTGGCGCGATGTTTTGCCACGGACAAACACGGACTTACTCGGACTTTTCTTTTTTCGCAGATGGCCACGGACAAGCACGGACTTACTCGGACTTTTCATTGTCGCAGATGGCCACGGACAAGCACGGACTCACTCGGACTCTTCGTTATCGCATATAGCCACGGACAAGCACGGACTTACTCGGACTTTTCGTTATCGCAGATAGCCACGGACAAGCACGGACTTACTCGGACTTTTCGTTATCGCAGATGGCCACGGACAAGCACGGACTTACTCGGACTTTCGTTATCGCATATAGCCACGGACAAGCACGGAC
>JAFWQE010000068.1 GCA_017509155.1 Prevotella sp. | reverse complement strand
GGAGAAGGTAACGGCTGCTTATGACGTTGTCGTCGTTGGCGGCGGTCCTGCAGGCATTGGAGCTGCACTTGCGGCGGTAAAGAGTGGTGCAAGGACTGTGCTCATAGAACGAGATGGTAGGATTGGTGGAACGACGGTGCAGGCTGAGGTCTGTGATATCGGCCTTTTCTATGCTTGGCGGCGCCAGATTATTGCGGGGCCTGGTTGGGATTTAGTCAAAAAGGCGGTAGCCGAAGCGCATGACAGCCTGCCTGATTTTTCCAAGCAGGAGCCAGATCAGTGGATGAAGAGTTGTGTACATGTCGACCCCCAAGTTTATTCCCGTGTTGCAGAGGAAACGTTGCGCAATGCCGGTGTGGATTTGGTGATGAACACAGAGGTGACGTCTGTTGAAAAAAACGATACAGGATGGATTGTCGGAACCATTGCCGGTCGACAAATTGTGGATGCAACGGGAAATGCAACGGTGGCCGCATTGGCTGGAGCGGAGCGTGTGAAAGCACCTGATGACATTCGGCAGCCTGGATCGTATTTCTTCTGGATTTCTTCTGAAGGTATTGAATTCGATGCAGATGAGGTTAATCGTGCGTTCAAAGAGGCTGTTGCGAAGGGTGAACTGCTGCCGACCGACGTGCATGTGGGAATGTCGTGGTTCATCCGCAAGGGCGGCGGCTCGGGTTGTTATGTCCCCCTTGCTGACAATTCCACACCCGAGGCAAGGGCGGAGACGAACAAACGAGGAAAGGAAGCGCGAGATCGTGTCCTTGCATTCATCCGTCGTCAAAAAGGACTAGAGAATGTCGAGCTGCTCTCATGTGCAAGCGAAGTAGGAGTGCGCGAGACTTATCGCGTTGTCGGTGAAAAGACTATCACTGAACGCGAATATCTTGATGGCTACATTCCTGACGATGCGCTGGCGTGGTCGTATTGGATGGTGGATGAGCACAAAGCTGGTGCAAGTGGCGCTCGCCTCGTATTCCACGAGTACGACAAGGTCGGCACTGTTTCGTTAGGTTCCATGCTTCCGAAGGGTGTTGGGAATATGCTTGTTGCCGGCCGGGCCGTTTCAAGTGATCATGGTGCCAATTCGGCCCTGCGCGTCCAGGCATCCTGCATGGCGATGGGGCAGGCTGCCGGTGTCGTTGCCGCCCTTGCTGCGCAGAGTTGCTGTGATCCCCGTGAAGTGTCCTTGGCACTTGTCCGTCGGCAGCTGACTGAGATAGGGCATATTGTGCCGACGAAAGGAGTGATATTCCATTGACCTGTCAAAAGTATAAGCAGACTTAACTTCGTAATTATTTTTCCATAGTATTATAGTATTATTAACTATCAATCTTTACCTTATGAAGAAAACAATGTTTTTCTGCGTACTGGCGACACTGTTGTTGTCAGGCTGCAGACAAGAAAAAGAAATCATCGACCTGCCCCGGACAACCGCTTCTGCAGAAGTCGTGGCAGCAGTCGATTCATTTGTCAATGCCACGCAGACGCGTCCTGTGGCACCTGATTCCATCACCCTTCACAGCATCATGATTCTGAAGCATGGTCAGGTGGTTTACGAGAATTGGTTCAATGGTCAAACCGCCGAAACACCACACCCGATGTTCTCCGTCAGTAAGACCTTTACCGCAACTGCCGTGGGACTTGCCATCAACGAGGGAAAACTCAATCTCACGGACCCCGTTGTGAGTTTCTTTCCCGACAAACTGCCGGCTGAACCCAGCGAGTTTCTGAAAGCTATGACCGTGCGCGACCTGCTCACCATGACCTGCGGCCACGACGAGGAGCCGAACAGCTTACGCAAGGACTCTATCGATTGGGTGGAGGGATTCCTTTCATGGCCTGTCAAGCACAAACCCGGCGAGTATTATTTGTATAATTCCGTTGGCACCTACATGCTCTCAGCTATCGTGCAAAAGGTAACCGGCGAGAAACTACTCGACTATCTCGACACCCGCCTTTTCCAGCCCCTGCACATCAATCGTCCGGAGTGGGAAGAGAGTCCGCAAGGAATCAACTGCGGTGGATGGGGTTTGTCGCTGACGACCGAGGACATGGCAAAGATGGGCCAACTGTTCCTGCAGGAAGGCAAGTGGAACGGCAAACAGCTTGTGCCAGCCGAGTGGCTGAAGGAGATGTCCAGCTATCAGGTACCTTCGGCACCTTCGGGTACGCGCTTTGAGGACCTTGAAAAGGCCGGTCTCAACAAAGATAACAATGAATGGGTACAGGGTTACGGCTACCAGATGTGGATCTGCCGCCACAATGCCTATCGTGCCGACGGCTATGCAGGCCAGTACATCATGGTGTTCCCCGACCGCGATGCCGTGCTCGTGCTCACCACTTCGTCGTCGCTCTATCAGCCATATATCGACCTTGTTTGGGAATACCTGCTCCCCATCCTATAAAAAAAAGAACGCTGGCGCGCACTACTTTGTGCGTGTCAGCGTGAATTTCTTGCCGTCCATTTCGCCGGTGATGGTCTTTCCGTCGGCGCTTAGCGTCATCACATCCTGATCCTTGCCAGTTCCGATGATGATTTTGTTGCCCTTCACTACATAAGTCTCCTTTTCGGATGACGGGGCAATGGCAAGTGCTGCCTTCATGGCCTTGCGCTTGAGCCAGGGAATGCCAGCAGCTTTCATGGCATTGTCGTCAATCTTCATGTCCATCTTCATCACCACCTGAGTAGCAGTCTTGAATTCAAGGGTGACGGCTGTTTTCATGCCATTCATCATG
>JAFWQE010000067.1 GCA_017509155.1 Prevotella sp. | reverse complement strand
TTTTTGTTGGAGAGGTGGCGGAATTGGTAGACGCGCTACTTTGAGGGGGTAGTGTCAATTGCGACGTGGGAGTTCGAGTCTCCTCCTCTTCACAATCTTTTCGTTGCGGCAATAGCTCAGTTGGTAGAGCACAACCTTGCCAAGGTTGGGGTCGCGGGTCCGAGTCCCGTTTGCCGCTCTTTCCTTATTATTCTTTTTTGAAAAACTTGTTTTCATGAATTTATATTTAAGATACTTTGATAACGAGACATTAGTCAATAATGTCGATGATGCCATAAATTTTCTGAGTTCTATTCCTGAGATTAACATGAATGCTGATCTTGAGAATGATGTGCGCGAGTATGCGAATAGCGACGTGTTTTATCCCAAGCGCTATAAGATTCGTCCGCGCGTGTACTTTATTATCATCAAGACCGAGGCACAGACGATGCTCGACTTCAAGCAGAAGAAGGCATTGCGCACGAACATGACGGCCGATGGCAACGAACGCGACATGGTGCCGCCAACGGTTGCCCGCCTGAATGAAATGCGTCCGGGATGGTATGAAGGCTCTCTCGACTTCAAAAGAGTGATGATGGTGCCCACAACAGGAAAGTATGAGTATCGCGACACACATTTCGTGGCCACCTGCAAAGCAAACAGCGGCATTGACTGCTATAATCGCATTGTGGAACATCTTCGTGAGCGGGTAGACGGCAGAAGCCAGTTCCCGTCGGCTAAGGGAAAGAACTTCAAGTTCAGATACCTCGGAATGTGGAAATAAAGCGTGTAGAATTGTTGTAATACCGAAAAAAGTAGTGCTATGAACAAGGTAATGCTCATTGGAAATGTAGGAAAAGAACCTGAAGTGCGTTATTACGAACAAGATCAGGCCGTAGCCCAACTGCCGCTTGCAACAACCGAGCGTGGCTATACGCTGCAGAACGGAACGCAGGTGCCGGAGCGTACCGACTGGCACAATCTGGTATTCTACCGCCAGCTGGCCAAGGTCGTGGAGCAATATGTGCACAAAGGCGACAAGCTCTATGTGGAAGGCCGCATCAGATACCGTTCTTACGACACGCAGAAGGGAGAGCGCAAGTATGTGACTGAAATCCTCGTGGAGAACATGGAGATGCTCACACCCAAACAAGCTTCCCAGCAGAATGCGGCCACGGAATCGCAGAATGTCGTTCAGAACACGCAAGACAAAACAGAAGACGGTCTGCCTTTCTAGTCTATGGACTATTCTTTCTTACAATTCGCTTTCAATGAAGTGCAAACCGTTGCACCCACCACTGGAGTTATCATAGCAGCCGTATTGGCTGCTTTGTTGCTGATAGCCTCAGGCTTTGCCAGTGGGTCAGAGATTGCCATCTTCAGTCTTTCGCCGACAGACCTCAATGAGCTTTCTCCCGACAAACGCATCAGCGACAAGAACATTCAGACACTTAGAGAAGACAGTGAGCGAACACTGGCTACCATTCTCATTACCAACAACTTCGTGAATGTGACCATCATCATGCTCTGCAACTATGTGTTTGGTCACATTGTGGATTTTGGCAATGCCTATTGGCTGCAGTTTCTTTGCATCACCGTTTTGCTCACCTTCATTCTTCTTCTTTTCGGCGAAATCATTCCCAAGATATTTGCTCGCATGAATCCTTTGTCCTTCTGCCGGAGAGTGGCAGGAGGCATACTCGTCTGCCGCAGGTTGTTCTGGCCGGTGGAGACGGTGCTGCTCAGAAGCGGCATCCTGGCTGAGAAGGTGGTGCAGAAAGAGGCCCATGTGCTCAGTGTTGACGATCTGGAGCAGGCGCTTGAGCTCACCGACAAGAACGAGATTAAAGACGAGCAGAGCATGTTGCAGGGCATCATCCGCTTTGGTGATGAAATGGCCCGTGAGGTGATGACCAGCCGCCAGGACGTCGTCGACCTTGACATCAAGTGCTCGTTTGCCGATGTCTTGAAATGTGTGGTAGAGAACAACTACAGCCGCATACCGGTCTATCAGGACAATTCCGACAACATCCGCGGCGTTCTTTACATCAAGGACCTGCTACCGCATCTCGACAAGCCGTCGACATTCCACTGGCAGAGTCTTATCCGTCCTCCATATTTCATTCCCGAGACGAAGAAAATCGACGACTTGCTTCGCGAATTCCAGGAGAACAAAGTGCATATCGCCATTGTCGTCGACGAGTTTGGCGGCACCAGTGGCATTGTGACGCTCGAAGACATTCTCGAGGAGATTGTCGGCGAAATCAACGACGAATACGATGAGGAGGAAAAGACCTTCACGCGTCTGAACCAGAACACCTATATCTTTGAAGGCAAGACGCTCCTGAGCGATTTCTATAGGATTCTTGAGATTGACGACAAAGAGTTTTCCGACGTTGAAGGCGATGCCGATACCGTTGCCGGTCTGCTTCTTGAAATAAAGGGCGACTTCCCTGAGGTTCATGAAAAACTCGAATACAGCCACTTTGTCTTTGAAGTCCTCCAGCTTGAGGAACGCCGTATTTCCCGTGTCAAGGTCATCGTGAAAGAACCGGTGAAGGACAGTAAAGCCGACAAGTAGAAGCATCATGCCATTGGTCATCTCTCACTCCCTTCCCAACGGTGCACGGCTCGGTGTGTGGCGAATGAATGAGGACGCGTCGTCGTTTCCAGCTCTTTATGAAGAGGCAGAAGCGCGTTTCAAGTCGTCATCGCGCCGCAAGGAGTATGTGTGTGTGCGTGCCTTGCTTCGTGAAATGAACAATGGCGTGATGCCTGTCATCAGCCACGAACCATCGGGAAAACCTGTTCTGGAAGATGGTACAAGGGTCAGCATCAGCCACACGAAGGACTATTGTGCCGTTATTGTTTCCGACAAGCATGACGTAGGCGTTGACATTGAATACGTCAGCGACAGGGTGGGGCGCATCGCCCATAGGTTTCTGAGAGCCGACGAACCGTTTTCCGACATCACGAGTCAGTTGATTTGCTGGTGTGCAAAAGAGGCCGTCTACAAGCTTTTCTCAGACGACGACCTGCTTTTTGAAGAGATGTTTGTGGAGCCCTTTGAAGCCCGTGATGCGGGCGTTCTCATGGTAAGGAACTTGAAAAAAGGCGCCGTGGCAGAGGTTTCCTACCATGTGACAAGCGACTATGTGCTCGCGTATAGCGTGTGGTGAATTTCTCTTCTTAGGAGTTATTGGAGTTTCAGGAGTTTCAGACGATACTTTTAGTGCTTGATTCATTAGATCGAGAACAAAACTAACGTCTGTAACTCCTGTAACTCCTGAACTCCCATTTTCAAACTTGTATATCTCACCCCTTGTTCTTCCCCTTTGTCAGTTTCTTGAGCCTTCTTTTGGCCTCGGGCAGGTCGGGGCAGAGGTTCAGTGCTTTCCTGTAGTTGGCGATGGCGGCTTCGTTCATGTGCTCATGTTCGCATTCTTTTCCCATCACCACGTATTCTATGGCCAGTTTTTTGAGGAAATCCTCCTTTTCTTCCTGCGCCTTTTTCAGCCTCTCTATTTCCTTCTGCTGCTTGCTGATGATGCCCAGTTTTCGCCGTATGAGCCTTTTTGCTGCGGGTTTCTCTATGTCGTATCGGCTGTGTATGGCCAGGAAGAAATACTTCAGAAACGTGTCGAAGTCCTGCTCGTCGAATGCCTTTGCGGCTTCATGATACTCATAGTCGGCCTTGCTTTCTGAGAGTGCGTTCTGAATGGTGGCGTCGTTGTTGAACTGCCTTGAAAAACTGATTACTTCCGATTTCACGAACACGTCCTCGCGCCTGATGGGCTCCGAGAGCGTGATTCCTTCGAGCGACGTGCATCGGCTCAGCGCGACGTATGTCTGCCCACCTGCGAACACGCCTCCTGTGAAATCGATGTTCACGCTGCGGAATGTCAGTCCCTGGCTTTTGTGCACGGTGATGGCCCATGCCAGTCGGATGGGGAACTGAATGTAAACGCCGATTTCCTCTTCTTCTATTTTCTTCTCGTTGTCGTTGAACGTGTATTTCACGTTGCTCCAGCGCTCGCGTTCCACCTCGTATTCCTCGCCATCGTCGGTGGCTACATACAAAAGCTGCTTCTCTTCGTCAATGCCTGTCACCACGCCAATAGTTCCGTTCACCCATCGGCGGTCCATGTCGTTCTTGATGAAGATGACCTGTGCGCCGGGCTTCACCAGCAGCTCCAACGGTGTTGGCAATGAGTTCTCGGGAAACTCCCCTTTTATCTCTCCTTCGAAGGTGATGGGCTCGCCCGCCAGCTCCTGCAGGTGCTTGTCGTTGATGAAGTCAACGGTGTCGCGCCGTGTGGAAAGCGTGATGGAGAAGCCTTTGTCCTCCTGCTGCCTGTCTGCTGCCTTCACCCTTTGGTTGAGCAACCTCAGGTCGGCGGTCGTGGCAGCACCCTCGCGTATGTGGTCGAGAATGCCGATGAAGAGCGGGTCTTTCTGCCGGTAGATGGTCCGCAGCTCGATGCTCACAAGGCTCATCTCCCTGAACACATGAGCGTCAAAGAAAAAGGCAGAGGGGTAGAAAGGTCTGAGCAACTGCCAGTCTTCTTCTCTGACCACGGGCTCCAGCTGAAACACGTCGCCCACGAGCAGAAGCTGCTTTCCGCCAAACGGTTCGCGAAGGTTGCGACTGTAGATGCGCAGCACTTTGTCGATGAAGTCGATGATATCGGCCCTCACCATTGATATTTCGTCAATGATGATCAGCTCCAGCTCGCGTATCATCTTTTTCTTCTCGTTGTTGTATTTCAGCGTTTCCCTGATGTGGCGGGCGTCAAACTGCCGGTCGTTGGGCAGTAGCGGATGAAAGGGAATCTTGAAAAAGCTGTGAAGAGTGGCTCCGCCGGCATTGATGGCCGCAATGCCAGTAGGTGCCAGCACCACGTGTTTCTTCTTCGTGTTCTTGCAGATGTACCGCAGAAACGTAGACTTTCCCGTGCCGGCCTTTCCCGTGAGAAACAGCGACCGCTTGGTGTATTGTATCACCTGAAGCGCTTTCCTGAACTCGGCATTACTGGTGTCAATGTCTGTGCTCACTCTTCAATTTGTTGTTCGTCATTAGCAATCGGTCAATGAGGTCTACGGCTTTCGCCTCCTTGCCCCGTGGTCTTTCCTTGCGAGGGTCTACAAATCCTCGAATGTCACGGGCTTCCCTTCCTCCTCATTGGCCTCACCTTCTTCCAGCGGGTCGAGCAGTTCGCCCTGCACGTTGATGGGATTGCCGTCCTCGTCGTAGAGTCCTTCTGAGCTGATGTCGGTTGAGTCGCTCATGATGGTGTCGCGTATTTCAGGCACATATCCTGCGCAGTCGTAGAGCGACGTCATCACCTCCTTTTCCGATGGCTTGGTGAATTTTCCGTGGTATTCGCGCATGCGGTTGTCGCTCATCACCGCCATCATGAACTTTCCGCAGATGGGCAGTGCCGTGCGGCTGCCTTGTCCCAGTGCTCCTGTCCTGAAGTGTATGCTGCGGTATTCGCCTCCCACCCATGCACCGCACACAAGCTTCGGCGAGATGCACATGTACCAGGCGTCGGAGTGGTTGTTCGATGTTCCTGTCTTTCCGCCGAAATCGGTGTCTCTCACCATGCCCACATATCCTGCCATGGCTGCCGACGTTCCTCCCGGCTCCGTGATGCCCCCCATGAGCATGCGCTGCATGAGGAATGCGCTCCTGTAGGGAATCACCTGCGTCTCGCTCGTGGGAGCCAGGAACACCTCCTTGCCGTCGCGGTCCACAATCTTCGTCACCACCACCGGTTCGGTGTGTTTCCCGTTGTCGGCGATACATGCGTATGCGTTTACCATTTCCAGCAGGTTCACGTCCGACGAGCCCAGTGCCAGCGAGGGAGCGTCTTCCAGTTCGCTCTTGATGCCCATGTCGTGGGCGGTGGCGATGATGCTCTTGATGCCCATCTCCTGTCCGAGTCTCACGGCCACGGAGTTCACGCTCTTGGCAAAGGCACTCTTCAGCGGCATTGAGTCGCCCGAGAAGGTGCCGTTGGCGTTTGTGGGCGTCCATATCTGTGTCTCCTTCTTCTTCTTGTCATACACCTCCATCCTGATGTACTCGTCGCGTCGCTTGTCGCAGGGGGTCAGACCTTGGTTCATGGCCTCGGTGTAGACAAAGAGCTTGAATGTGGAGCCGGGCTGTCGCATGGCCGTCACCTTGTCATATTTCCACGACTTGAAGTCGATGTCGCCCACCCAGGCCTTGATGTGTCCCGTCTGGGGCTCCATGGCCACAAACGAGCAGTGCATGAACCTCACCATGTATCTGATGCTGTCCATGGTGGACATCTCGCGCTCTATGGTGCCTTTCTCATAGTCGAACAGCTTCACCATGTGCGGACGGTTCAGAGCGGCCTCAATGCTGTCGGCATTGTTCTTGTATCGTTCCTGCAAGTCCTTGTATAGCGGCAGCTTCTTTGCTATTCCCTCAATGAATCCCGGTATCACCTGATGGCTCTCGTCGCGCCAGGGCTCCTCGCCCCTCCAGTGCTCGTCGAAGCGGTCCTGCACTGTTTTCATCTGTTCGGCGGCGGCCTTCTCGGCATATTTCTGCATCCTCGTGTCGATGGTCGTGTAGATTTTCAGGCCGCTGGCATACAGGTCGTAGCCGTTCTCCTCGCACCAGGTGTCCAGATAGTCGGCAATATACTGTCTGAAATACATGGCCTGCCCGTCGTAGTTGCTCTCCACGTTGTAGTTGAGCTTGATGGGAATCTGCTTGAGCGAGTCCACTTCCTGCTGTCTGAGGTGCCCTTTTCTCACCATGTTGTCCATCACCACGTTTCTGCGCTTGAGGCTGTTCTCGGGGTTCGAGAGCGGGTTGTAGTAGGTGGTAGCCTTCAGCATGCCCACCAGCACGGCGGCTTGCTCGGTGGTCATGTCGGCAGGCTTCACCCCGAAATAGGTCTTGCACGCGGTCTTGATGCCGAACGAGTTGGAGCCGAAGTCCACGGTGTTGGCATACATGGTCAGGATTTCCTTCTTGTCGTACACCATCTCCAGCTTCGTGGCAATGATCCATTCCTTCGTCTTCATGATGAGCATCTTCACCCCCGGTATGCGCCCCAGGAGTCCGGTGCTGTATTGCGTTCTCACGCGGAACATGTTCTTCGCCAGCTGCTGCGTGATGGTCGATGCCCCGCGGGCGTCGTGGTGCATGATGGCGTCCTTGGCGGCGCCCAGAAGTCCCATCGGGTCAATGCCGTGATGGTGGTAGAAACGCTCGTCCTCGGTGTCCACTAGTGCCGTCCAGAATGCCGGGGCCACGTCGCCATAGCTCACCGGCGTGCGGTTCTCGTTGAAGAACTTTCCCATCAGCACACCGTCGGCGCTGTATATCTCCGATGCTTCGCTCGTGTGGGGGTCCATAATGCGCGAGAACCCCGGTGAGCGCCCAAACAGCCACAGGAAGTTGATGTCGATGGCACCCAGGTACACAAAGAAGGCCACCACCAGCGACGTCAGCGTCACTGCCAGACGTGTGTACCAAGCCCGGCCACGATAGAGTGACACATACCAAGGCCAGAGACCTTTCAGCCATCGCCAGCATTTGCGCAAACCACGCAGGGGAGAGATTTCAATCCTTTTCATTTTCTATTTTATCTTATTTCTATGGGTCATCAAGGGGACGTTTCCCTTATGAGCTGCAAAGGTACGAAAAAAAGTGAAGAGTGAAGAGAAAAAAAGTGAAAAGTGAAGAGTGAAGAGCGAAGAATCTTCGGATTGATGGTGAAAGACCTCCCCCCAGCCCCTCAAGGACCTCCCCGAAAACCTCCCCCAGCCCCTCCGAAGGAGGGGAGTCCATTGGCGCGACGTCTGCCCGGTAAGAGACCTTCCCCAACCCCTCAGGGACCTCCCCCAGCCCCTCCGAAGGAGGGGAGTCCATTGGCGCAACGTCTGC
>JAFWQE010000066.1 GCA_017509155.1 Prevotella sp. | reverse complement strand
TTGGAGATTCTTTTTTAGGAGTGTAGGAGTACAGGAGTGTAGGAGTGTAGGAGTGTAGGAGTGTAGACATTACTCTGGATTACTCTCTATTACTCTCTATTCTGGTCCCCCTCCCCCTTTGGGGAGGGTCGGGGTGGGGCTCTGTGGTTGCTTTAGGCGGCCATATCCATCGAACGAGTAGCGGCGAGCTACAAAGAGGGTCACGACCAGTGCCACGACAGATGCCGTGAAACCAGCTACGAGGACGAGGAGTTGCACGGCTATGGCTTCGGCGACGCTACTGCCGCCGAGCAACAGTGCCCACACCACAAGGGGCGACGAAACAACGACGATGGTCGACATAGACTTCAGGTGAGGTAGCACCACAGCTTCGAGCGAACGGCGCACATACCACGACAGGGCTTCCTCGCGTGAGGCGCCATTGCCTATTACATAATAATAAAGTTGGTCGTGATGTATCAAACTGCGATAGTAGACCGACAAGGCCCGGGCAAGCGTTTCTGTCATGCTGCCCACAAGGAGTCCGGCGATGGGAAGAAGATACTGTGCCTCAAGGGGACGGCGGACTCCCAAAGCCAGCAACAGCAGCCAGGCACCCACCACGAGCAGGGCCACGAAGAGTCCTGCACCAATGGGTACGAGCATGCGATGTCCCAACCGAGCCTTGCGCACCACCAACAGCATGCCAACACCTACCATGAGTAATACGGCCAGCAGGCTGACAGCCCAATGGTTGAAATGGAAAACCAGCCAGAGGCATGCTCCTAAGGCCAACAGCATGGCTGCCGCACGTCCGAAGGCCGTGAGGACTTTACCGAAAAGAGGCACTTGCAACGCGTGCAACAGATAGAGTGGCACGGCGATGAGCAACAGGCCTAACAGGAAACTTATAATTGTGATGGTCATGTTTGTTTGGGTGATGGGTGATGAGAGATAGTAACTAAGAACTTGGAACTTGGAACTCGGAACTTGGAACTAAGAACTCGAAACTTGGACCTGATACACCAGCGTGGTGGCTGGGGTGAAGCGAGCCACGTCATCAGGCTGACAGGTCACGACTACTGCCCTACCCTCGCCGGCCAGCGCCTCCAGGCGGTCAACCAACGCTTGGGCACGTTCAGCGGTAAGCGAGCAAAATGCATCATCGAGCAACACGCAACGCTTACCTGTCATGTCGAGTGGCCGAGCACTACCCTCTCCTGTTCCTTCGGCCGAGGCATCGAAGGCTGTGGCACGCGATGAGCCAAGGGCTTCAAGTGCATCGGCAAACGGCACGGGCAACTGCTGGGGCACATAGGCCATCAACCGGCGGAGACTGGGAGCCGAGAGTGGCGTAATAGGTTCACCATCGAGCGTCACAAACCCCTTTTCGAGCGGCCATAAGCCTAACAGTGTGCGGACAAGAAGCGTCTTTCCGCAGCCACGCTCACCCGTCAGACAAGTCACCTTGCCCGCTGGTGCCACAAACGAAAGGTCACCGACGACCACACGTCCGCCTGCGGCGATTCTTCCATTTTTAAGTTCCAGTACAACGTCCATTTCGTTTCGTTTGCAATGAGGTTTTTCGTCCTTGTCTCAGCCGTTTTCCCCTGCTAACGGGGCACCTGCATCGTCAGGCAATGGACTGAGCCATGTTGACGGATGATGGTTCGGGCATCGATGGGCACCAGTTCGCGACCTGGATAGGCCTGACCGATGATGCGCATTGCCTCAGCATCCTTCTCCGGCTGGGCATAGGTGGGCACCAGCAGGGCATCGTTGATGACGAGGAAATTAGCATAGGTAGCCGGCAGACGCAAGGGACTTGGCTCCGCAGATGCGCCCTCGGCAGCCGTTTCTTCCTGCTCTTCGTAGATTGCATCCGGCATGGGCAACCGAAGCAACCGGTAGGGTTCGCCACTGGCGGTGCGCAATGTCTTGAGCTGCTGTTCCAATGCCAGGAAGTCGGCGTACTGCTCGTCGTCTTCGTCGTCGCATCCCACATAGACCAACGTATCGTCTGGAGCACAACGCACGATGGTGTCAATATGTCCATCGGTATCGTCGCCGACGAGTGTGCCATGATCAAGCCACACCACGCGGCTGACGCGCAGGCGGCGCTTCAGTTCGGCTTCAACCTGCTCTTGCGTGAGCGGCTGATTGCGGTGCGGTGCCAGCAGGCACTGCGAGGTGGTGAACAGTGTTCCTTCCCCATCGGTGTCGATGGAACCTCCTTCAAGCACAAAGTCCTGATGGTTTTCGTAATCAGCCTTTTCGCGGAATCCGTAGCCACCCCACAGCTTCATGGGAATCATGTTGTCCCAATCGGCATGAAACTTCTCGCCCCAGCCATTGAAGCGGAAGTCGAGCCAAAGGCTGTCCTTCTCCTGCTCCTCGCCGCCGTCGCCACCTTCATTGCTTTGTGAGCGAGCCATCGGAAGGGTGCTTTTCAGCACGATGGGACCGAAGTCGCGAGCCCATGTATCGTTGTTGGGCAGTTCGGCCACATAGACGTTCGGCAGCGAGCAAAGCTCGTCGGGCACATCGCTCTTGAACATCGAGAGTAGCAGCACCTTTTCGTGCCGAACGATGGCGCGAACCATCTCAGCAACGGTTTTTCGGATTTCTTCGAGGTAGGGAGCCCAATCGGTGGTTTCGTTAGGCCACGCAAGGAGGACAAATTCCTGGGGTTCCCATTCTGCGGGTAAGCGGTAGGACATTGCTATATTTTAGGAGTGTAGACAATTTTTAGGAGTGCAGACAATCATTTAGGAGTGCAGGAGTACAGGAGTGTAGGAGTGCAGACATTACTTTGGAGCAGATGGCTTAGGGTTTGGCCTGAATGTCGATGCGCTCCGAGCAGGGTGTGCTGCCGATGAAGACGGTCAGGAGACTCTTGGCAGCATCGTAGTTCCACTGTCCGTTAGGCACAGCCTGCCCGTTAACACTCACCTGAGCGGGACGCTCGCAGCCGAGGAATTCAACCGTGTAGGCGCGCTCGGTGGGCATACCCTTGAAACTACCCTCGCGGGGCAGGATGCTGATGCCCTGTCCGCGGTGTTCGATGCCCGTCGTGGTAAACTGGCCCTGCTTGTAAGCCTCCGAGTCGCCCTCATCCTCATAGAGAGTTGTCTGCCCGTCGGCGCCAGGCACCACCTGCACCACGAGTCGGTCGGGACGCGCCTGCAGATTCTGCACAGGTGGATTGCACACAATCACGGCGCCAGCTCTGTAGAAGTAAGGTGTCTCGCCAAGGGCATAGGAATCCTGCATCACACGGCCACCTTCCACAACCTGATTGCGGCACACGTCGAACCAGCGGCCTTCTGGCAGCCACGTCGTGCGTGGCGTCTTACCGTCAGCACCCGATGCCTGCAGCACCGGAGCCACAAGTATGTCGTCGCCGAACATATACTCGTCCTTATAGGTATAGGCCTCGTTGGTTTCAGGCCAGTCGTAGTAGAGCGGTCGGCAAATGGAGACACCTGTGTCGTAAGCCTGTCGGCAAGCGGTGTAGATGTATGGCATCAGCCGATAGCGCAGCTTCACCGTTTCCAGCAAGAGTGGGAAGTTGGCATACTTCCAGATGCGACGCTCGATGTGGGGCTGATTGGTGGCGTGAGTGCGGAAGATGGGCGTGAAGACGCCGAACTGCATCCATCGCAGGTACAGTTCAGGATCATTGGGACCGTCCTGCACGTGGCCGCCCAGGTCGTGGCCCCAGTAGCCGAAGCACACGTTGGAGGCCGTTGCCGTGAAGTAAGGCTGCCAAGCCAGTGTGGGGTAGTTGCTGTAGGCATCGCCTGAGAAGCCTATGGGGTAGCGGTGGCATCCCAGTCCGCCCCAACGGTGGTAGATGAGCGGACGACGGTCGGTACGGTTCAGGCGCATGTCGTTGTAGAACACGTGGTTGCACCAGAAGGTCTCACCCAATCCCTCCAAGAACTTACTTGTGCGGTTCTGCTGCCAGTCCAGCCACCAGAAGTCAACGCCCTGACGCTCGCGGGCACGCAAGATTCGGTTGAACATCGAGTGGTAGAATTTTCCATCAGAGAGGTTCCACGGCACGCGCTTCACATCGGCTGGCAATCCCATATCGTTGCGGACGTCGTCGAAGAATTCCTCGTCGTCGTCGACGCCATCAGCCGGATGCAGGTTCAGTGCCACCTTCAGGTTCTTTTTGTGCATGAAATCGATGAGCCCTTCGGGATCGGGAATGATGGAACGGTCCCACGTCCAGCCCGTCCAGCCTTCGGTGTGCCAGTCCATATCGAAAATCATCACATCCATAGGAATCTGGTTTTGGCGCACGTCGGTGGCTATCTGCATGAATTCGTCGGCGGTGTAGCGCTGATATTTGCTATACCAGTAGCCCAGCACGTAGAGCGGTGGCATAGGCTGGCGGCCTGCTATCTTCGTGAAGTCGCCCAAAGCCTTGCGATAATTGTGACCGTAGCCCATGAAATACCAATCTACAGCCTCTTTGTCAACGGGTTCAGCCACCCATGGAATCCCATCCACATTGCCATCGAAGGCGAATGTCGTCGAACCGTCGCCCCGTTTCGTGCGCGGCGACTCGTCGATGATGCTCCACCCCGAACGCGAAAGCAGGCCGTTCTCCAAGTCACGCTCCTTGTTGGTGCCGTTTTGGCCATCCAGAGTGCGCATGGTGCCCTTCAGGTTCTGGTCGTCCTGCAGTCCGGGATGCCACTTCACCTG
>JAFWQE010000065.1 GCA_017509155.1 Prevotella sp. | reverse complement strand
TTGTGGGCACGCTGCAGGGCGATGCCGACTATGTGCAGCGCTATTTCGCCGCATTCTCCAGCCATCCGCTCTGGCCGTGCCTGTGGGCAGTGGCCTTCATCCTCATCACCCATTTCGTGGTGGTGCGAGGCATAGAGAAAGGCATTGAGCGGGCCTCCAAGCTGCTCATGCCGGCCCTCCTTGTCCTGCTGGTCATCATCGTTGTTGCGTCGTGTATGCTGCCAGGAGCGGTGAACGGCATAGAGTTCCTGTTTCGCCCCGATTTCTCCAAAGTGTCGACCAATGTGATGCTCGAGGCGCTGGGCCAGGCTTTCTTCTCGCTCTCGCTGGGCACAGCCTGCCTTTGCACCTACGCATCCTATTTCTCGAAGAGCACCAACCTCACCTCGTCGGCCGTGCAGATAGCGCTGCTCGACAGTTTGATAGCCATCCTCGCGGGTCTCATGATCTTCCCGGCAGCCTTTTCTGTCGGCGTGACGCCTGATGCCGGTCCGTCGCTCATCTTCATCACCCTTCCCAACGTGTTCCAGCAGGCTTTCAGCGCCATGCCCGTCGTGGGGCGTGTCGTGGCCATCCTTTTCTATGCCCTGCTGGTATTTGCTGCCCTCACCAGCACCATTTCCATGCACGAGATAGGCACCGCCTTCTTCACCGAGGAACTGCACACGCGCCGCCACCGTTCGGCCTGGGTGCTCACCGTGGCGTGCTCCGTCATTGCCGTGGTGTGCTCGCTCAGTCTGGGCGCCGTGCCGTCGCTGAAGGTGATGGGGCTCGATTTCCTCGACTTCTGCGACCATCTCACGGCTCAGTATTTGCTCCCCCTCGGTTCGCTGCTCACGTGTCTTTTCGTGGGCTGGTATGTGCCCCGTCGAATCGTCCGCGATGAGCTCACCAACGAAGGGCGCGTTGCAACCCGTTTCTTCCCCGTGTTCTTGTTCGCCGTGCGCTATCTCTGCCCACTGCTCATCGTGCTGGTGTTCCTCCATCAGATGGGCGTGGTGTAAACACCAGAATCCCACCCAGACCCTTTCGTCCACACTCCAGCGGCTGATTGCCGCGAGCGCTCGGCCCGTAGGGTCACTCTGCTTGCAGACAGCACCCCAAACTTTTCAAACATGCGGAACCTGAATAAGCTAACCTATTCAAGTTCCGCATGTTTGGGGAGTTTAGGAGTTTGGGAGTTCTTTCTCCGCTTCGCTTTGAAAGCGTCCCTACGGGCCGAGCGTCCGCGGCTTTCAGCCGCTGGAGTTTAGACGATACTTCTTTGCAAGCAAAGCGACCAGAGGTCGAGCGGTTGCGGGGACACCGCAAATTCACTATTGTCCAAACTCCTAAACTCCCAAACTCCCAAACTCCAAGGGACAGACAGGACTTGCGGAACTTAAATAACCTGTTCTATTCATAAAGGAGTTTGGGAGTCTGGGAGTTTGGGAGTCTGGACGATACTCTTATGCGCAAACTACTCCGAAAAAGATGTTTTCGCCAACTATTTGCCGAAAAACTATTGTCCAGACTCCCAGACTCCCAAACTCCCAAACTCCCAAACTCCATGAATAATGTAGGCTAAGAAGACAGGATGTCTATGAACATCTTCACGCGGGCGAAATACTCGCGTATGTAGGTCAGGAAGGCTGTCGACGAAGTGGCGTCTTCGGCGCAATAGCCCGTGACGCGTTCGGTGTTGAGCCCCAGATGGTCGGCCAGATAGATGGCCCTCTCGTTGTGGAATCGTTGAGACACCACCACGAAGCTGCTCAGCCCATACACCTTTGCGGCGCGCACCACGGAGTCGAGCGTGCGCAGTCCTTTTCCGTCGAGCATCAGGCAATGGACATCCACACCTCGTGCCACCAGCGAATCCCTCATGCACACCACCTCGTTCTCGCCTTCCTTGTTGTTCTCGGCACCGCTGATGAGTATGGTCTTCACCTTGCCCGCCTTGTAGAGCCGCTCGGCCGCGTCTATGCGGTAGGCGAAGAACTGGTTCACGCGGTTGCCTATGCGCGTGCGGGGCGACGTGCCCAGCAGCAGTGCCACGTCGCTCTGCGGCAGGCTGTCTATCTCTGTGAACACCCTGCCCTTGGCGTTCGCCGAAACCAGATGGTTGCACACCAGCAGCAGCACGATGCAGCCTATGCCGCCCGTCGCGCCCACCTTCAGTATCGTTCCAAGTGCTTTCTTCATCTTCTTCTACCATTCCTTATACTCCGGATGTTCCTTCATCAGTTCGCGAAGCGTCTCCGTGGTCAGTCCGCTTTTCTCATCACAAAGTGAAAACGAGCGCACAGAATAGTCCAGAATGGTTTCCGTCTCCGTGTCAACACTGCTATACACCCATGCCGAATAGATGTCGTCGGGATGGTCCACAAACATCACCATGACCAACAGTCCTCCCATCATAAAAGGGTTGCTGGAGGCGATGACAAACTTTCCGCGCACCTTCTGTCTGTATGCTTCCAGTTCCTCATCCTCAATCTTTCCGCTGTTGAAGTCGTCGAGATAGCTGCGCAGACAGCGTATGTAGTCGTTGTCTATCCAGTCCATATACTCAAAGTTTTCAAAGCGGATGTCGTTGAGGCCCCTTCCTGTATACTCTTCGTCGTCATCCATTTCAAAAGAGTCCACATCGAGAGAGTCCACCACGGAGTCCTCTTCAGCCACGTTCATTAGCTCCGACCTTTCTTGCATCGCCATCGTGTTGTTGTTCATGCTACCTGTCGCAAACAGTGATATGAGCAGAAACCCTGTGCAAAGTGCTGTTTTCCTCATTGCTTGGTATTAAAATGTTTATGACCGGGTTTGTTTCTTTCTGATGCTTACCATCATGATGCAAAGTTCGTAAAAAAACTCGAGACGTGCAAGCAAATGGCGATGAATTCAACCCATGTCTGGATTTTTGGCCACGGACTCTTATGGACTGACCAAAACAACGCCACTCCAATTATAGTTACTCAACTTTCGCAAGCGCTGCTTGCTTCAGTTTTAGAGGTGAGAGATAAGGGGTGAGAGGTAAGAGGATACTTCTTTCCACTTCCTTGTTGATGCTTCTATTCCAGGCATTTCACCTTTTCTCTTACCTCTTACCTCTGCTTGGTCGGATTTGCAATCCGACCAATATGGAATATCAGGATTTACAATCCGAGAAAAGCTTGTCGGAGATTATGCTAATCGCATTGAAAATGCTTTTACTCAGAGTGGACGGATTCTTTGCAAGCAAAGCGAACAAGTTCGAGCGCAATTCCGACCAAGCGGATAATATGTGTTTTCGTTTCTTTCGTTAAATTCGTTGTCGTGAACAAAAAAAAGCACTAAAAAACTTTGCGTTCTCAATCTTTTTGTTTAAATTTGCAGCGTGTTGCACTATCTATATGATGTTGTGGCACGGACCCCACGCCGATGCTGCCGTTCATACGGTGGCGGATGATGTGGAGGGATTTTATCGATAAGCGTTATTGGCGCTTGGTTTTTGACGTTCTGAAACTTAGCACACTTCGGTCATGTCAAGGAAACCTTGCAGCGATGATGCTCATGGGTATGTTCTTAGACATACCCTCTATTTGCCTTTCCAGACCATGGAAAGGATGAGAGGTATATGATGAACATATCGGCGTGAGGTCTCGTTGCTCGTTTCTGACATGACGGGCAAGTGCTAAGGCCTCAGAACGTGAAGCGAGCGACAGCGGGCTTCACGCTTATTGTACCAAACAAACCTTATTAACTATTAACCGTCCGAACGGGAGCCATAGGACACAAAACATGAAGCAATGAAAAAGACAATCTTTCTGACGCTTCTCTGCTCACTTGTCCTTCCCGTCGTGGCCGCAGCGGGCACCGACGACGACGTGGCAGCGAAGCCCAACGTCATCTATGTGGAGAGCGCTACCGTCGCACCGGGTTCCGACGCGATGCTGACGGTCCGGCTGAAGTCGAGTAATGCCTACGTGACGGCCTTCCAGTTCGACCTGTGCCTGCCCGCAGACGTCACCATCGACGGCGACGTGTCCGGCGCCATCCGCAAATCCGAGCTGGAGACCAGCAACCACCAGCTCTATGCGGCATGGATGAAGAGCGGTGACTGTCGCGTCATCTGCTACTCGTCAGGCAACGACAAACTGAAGAGCAGGGAGGGTGAGGCCGCCGTCATCGACATCAAGGTTGACGGCAGCGTGAAGCCTGGCACCTATCCAATTATCCTGCGCAACGTGGAGATAGCACGTGTTGACGGAAGAGCCAGCTCCAAGCTCAGCAAGGTTCAGACCACACTCACGGTGCAGACCGCCGACATCCCCACCGACATCCAGACAGCCGGCACAGGTGAGGGCACTGACGACGCCACCTACAACGTGCTGGGCCAGAAAGTGAAGAAACTGCGTCGCGGCCAGATCGGCATCCGTCGCGGAAAGAAAACCATAGAGAAATAGGAGGAACGACGATGAAAAAGACTACATTCAATCGTTCAGGACGAAGCTTCCTGTTACTCCTGTCCCTGCTGCTCGGCTCAATGTCGGCGCAGGCAACAGAATACAACTATAACGGCCTGTACTTCGACATCGACGTTACCACCCGCGAGGCCACGCTCATCAACAGCGGCAGCTACGGCACTTATTCGGGAACCATCAACATCCCCGAGACGTTCGTCGGTGCCAAGAACCTCACCTACACCGTGACGGCCATCGGCGACAATGCCTTCCGCAACTGCCCGAACCTCACCGCAGTGAGCATTCCCGTCACCGTTGAAACCATCGGTGCCTACGCCTTCTACGGCTGCTCGGGGCTTACCGAACTTGCCATTCCCAACTTGGTGGATGACATCGGCGCCTACGCCTTCTACAACTGTTCGGGTCTCACCGCCATGGCTTTGCCGCCGTTCCTGACCACCATCAAGACATACACCTTCTACGGCTGCAGCAAGCTCACCTCGGTCACCATCCCGTCAAACCTGACCGCCATCGAGAGCAACGCTTTCTACGGCTGCACCAAGCTGCCAAGGGTGACGCTCCCGCAGAAGCTGACTGCCATCGGCGAGCAGGCGTTCTACGGCTGCACGAGCCTTGCCACAGTGTCGATGTCGAATGCGCTCACCGCCATCGGGTCTGAAGCCTTCCGTGGCTGTACAAGTCTGACCGCCATCACACTTCCCGATGTGCTGACCACCATCGGCAGCAGCGCCTTCTATGGCACCACGTCTCTGCAGTCCGTCACCATCCCTGCCTCGCTGACCTCTCTGGGCAGCGACGCCTTTTATGGTAGTGGCTTGCAGACACTGACCTACGCCAGCGGCTGCACGACGGCGTTCCGTACCTACGCCACAGGGCTGACCAGTGTCACAATGGCGTCGACCATCACGACCATCCCCGACTATGCGTTCTACAACTGCTCGCAACTCTCCACGGTCACCATCCCCTCAAAGGTGAAGACCATCGGTGCGAATGCCTTCTACGGCTGTTCGAAGCTGACCAAGGCCACCATCCCCGCCGCTACGACGAGCATCGGCGAGAATGCCTTTGCAGGCAGCGGACTGACCACGCTTACCTACGCGAACAATACAAAGAACGCGCTGCGAACCTACGCCACGCAGCTGACTAAGGTGACGCTGCCGACCTCGCTGAAGAGTATCGCCGACAACTGCTTCTACAATTGCACGAAGCTTGCCACCATCGCCCTTCCCGAGGGCTTGGAGACCATCGGCGCCAATGCCTTTAAGAGCTGCAGCGCCCTGACCGCCCTGACCGTCCCGTCATCGCTGACGGCCATCGGTGCAGACGCATTCGCCGGCACCAATATCCAGACCTTGGTCTATGCCCAGGGCTGCACCACCGCACTGCGCACATACGCCACCACACTATCCTCAGTGTCCATCCCGAACACGTTGGCACACTTTGCCCCCAACGTTTTTGCTGGCTGCAACAGCCTGGTCAACATCCACATCGCCGACCTGGAGATGTGGAACTACATCTTCTCGCAGGAGAACAGCAACCCGCTGCCCGTTGCCCACCGCATCTACCTGAACGGCAACAAGCTCACCGCCCTGAACGCCGACTTCGGCTGCGAGGTGGCCAGCTATGCCTTCACACAGTGTCTGGGCCTGAAGCAGGTGAACATCACCAACAGCATCACGGCTATCGAGGACTATGCCTTCATGCAGTGTCCCGACCTTGAGGCCGTTGCCATGGGCAGCGGCACGGAGCACATCGGGATGAACGCCTTCCAGGGCTGCACGTCCCTTTCTGCCGTGCGTCTGGGCAAGGGCCTGAAGACGATAGGCAAGAACGCCTTCAACGGCTGTTCAGAGCTGAACAGCCTGCTCATGGGCGACAACGTGCAGAAGATAGACGAGGGCGCCTTCCGCGGCTGCTACAAACTGGTGAAGACACAGTTGCCCGCCACGCTGACCACCCTCGGCGCGTCGGCCTTCCGCGACTGCTACGAGCTGCAGGAGGTCATCATTCCGGCAGGCGTCGCCACCATCCCCGACTACGCCTTCTACGAGTGTCGGAAAATGGAGACCTTGGAGATTGGAGAGGCAGTCACCAGCATCGGCAACTATGCCTTCTATGGCTGCAAGAGTCTGCACATCCTGAACGTCCCCAATGCCACGAAGACCATTGGCGACCATGCGTTCAACAATTGCGAGACCATCCGCTACACCTACCTCGGCACGGACATCACCAGCATCGGTTCCTACGCCTTTGCCAACAACTACAATGTGGTGGGCTTCTATTGCCGCGCCGTCAGCGTGCCCGCGTGCAGCACCAATGCCTTTAACGGCTCCGACCCGCAATACGCCATCCTCTATGTGCCCGACGAGTCGCTTTCCGCTTATTCAAGCAAGTCGCCGTGGAGCAGCTTCGGAACGAAGACGGGCCTGTCCTCGGCACCTGTCTTTGTCACCACCATCACCCTGTCTTCGCCCGTGCTCATCATGGAGGAGGGCGACATGTCGCAGATTACCGCCACCGTGGAGCCGCAGGATGCCACAAATAAGAAAGTGAACTGGGCAAGCAACAACACCGACGTGGTTTATGTCAACAAATCGGGAAATGTGATGGCCAATGAAGAAGGAGTGGGCACCATCACTTGCACGGCGGCCGACGACAACGGCGCCACGGCCATGAGTCTGGTCATCGTGGCCAACAACTTCAAGGCCGTGACGGGGCTGACGCTTTCCAATACCACGCTCTCGCTCGTGGAAGGCAAGGAGGCCCATCTGACGGCGACCACGGTTCCCTCCGACGCCACCTACGGCGCCGTGACCTGGAGCAGCAGTAACCCACTGGTGGCACAGGTGAGCGACGTGGGCTATGTCACGGCCCTCTCCGTAGGTACGGCCACCATCACCTGTGCGGCTGCTGACGGCAAGGGCGCACAGGCCAGCTGCACCGTGAAGGTGACGGAGCCCGTCGACCCGACCATCGGCGATGCCAACGAGGACGGCAACGTCTCCGTGGGCGACCTCACCTACGCTGTCAGCGTCATCCTGCAGCGCATCGAGCAGGGCGAGGACATCTCGCTCTACGACATGAACGGCGACGGAGAAATCACCATCGACGACGTGGTGGCCATCGCTGACGTCATCCTCGGTTACGACCATGAGCCGGCAATGCGGTTGCTGGGACTCAATGCCCATGACATGACCGTTGGCATCGGAGAAGAGGTTCAGCTGAAGGGCTATGGCGTTCCCTATAAACTCATGAATACGGACAATGTTCAATGGAGAAGTTCTGACGAGAACGTGGCGACAGTGGACGCAACGGGTCTGGTCGTCGCTGTCAGTGCAGGAACGACCGTTATCAGGATTGACGCCAATGACGGCAGCGGACTCTATGACGAATGTGTCTTGACGGTGGACGGTTCCTACGGCCTCACCGACGGCCACTCATGGGTGGACCTCGGTCTTCCCTCCGGCACGCGATGGGCCACAATGAACCTCGGTGCCCTCTCGCAGCAGGAATACGGCAGCTACTACGCATGGGGCGAGACGCAGCCGAAGGACAACTACAACTGGGACACTTACCAGCACTGTGGCGGTTCGGCCACCGAGCTTACCAAATACTGCACCACGCCCAACATGGGCACGCGCGACGACAAGACAGTGTTGGAGTCAGCCGACGATGCCGCCACAGCTGCATGGGGCAGTAACTGGTGCATGCCTACAGAAGACCAATTCGCCGAACTCTTCGACGATGCTTATACCACCTCTGTGTGGACGGAGCAAAACGGTCTTTATGGTCGCCTCATCACCAGCCGCGTCAACGGGAATTCCGTGTTCCTGCCCGCAGCAGGCTATATGAATGGCACCACGCTGAGCAGCGCAGGAACCGGTGGCTACTACGCCACAAAGAACCTCTCAGCTGATGACTGCGACTACAACCTCTCGCTCAACCTCGGCTCCTCAACAGCCACGGAGAGTGACATCTACCGCTGCTATGGACAGAGCATCAGGCCTGTGGGGTTCATCACACACATTGATATTATCCCATCCACCGCCATGATGAAAGTAGATGAGACACTCACCCTGCAGGCTGCCTTGGTCACACCCTTCGGCACTGCATCGCCCGCGTTCTCTTGGACGAGCAGCAACAGCACAGTGGCCACCGTGAACGACCAAGGTAACGTGACGGCGAAAGCCATCGGCCAGGCCGTCATATACGCTTCCTTCTACAACGAGCTACGCGACTCATGCACCATCTTTGTAAATGGCCTACAAAGTGATGGTACACTGACCATCAACGGGGTTACATACAAAATGGTACATATTGACGGTGGCACGTTCCAGATGGGTGCCACCTCTGAGCAAGGGAACGATGCTTACGGCAATGAGGAACCTGTTCACAGCGTGACGTTGTCCGACTACTACATTGGCGAGACGGAGGTGACTCAGGAGCTTTGGCAGGCAGTAACGGGTCAGAAGCCCACGTCGTATAGCCAACAATGGAGCAGTTCTTTCGGCCTCGGGAACAACTATCCTGCTAACTTTGTCAATTGGAATGACTGTGAGGAGTTTATAACCAAGTTAAACCAGTTGACAGGCCAGAATTTCCGACTGCCCACGGAGGCCGAATGGGAGTTTGCTGCCCGTGGCGGCAACAGTTCCCAAGGTTACAAATATGCCGGCAGCAACACGATTGGCGACGTGGCCTGGTACAATTCCAATTCCAGCTACCTCAAGACTAACCCTGTTGCCACCAAATCCCCGAATGAGCTTGGCCTTTACGACATGAGCGGCAATGTTTCTGAGTGGTGCCAGGACTGGTATGGCAGTTACAGCTCTTCAGACCAGACAGACCCTGTCGGTCCTTCGTCGGGTGAGTTTGAGTTGGGTGTGATGCGCGGGGGCTGCATTGACGGCAAGGCGAGGGACTGCCGCGTTTCCAGGCGCGAGAGTGCCCCCCGGAAGAACCATGGTAATTCTTTTGGGCTACGTCTTGCCCACCCGCTCTACTAATCCTTCTTCAAATAATAAAGAGAAAGCCGAATCGCTTGAAAGGACGAAGGCAAAAGTAAAAAACTCAATCAAAATGCCAAAACATATTATACCAAATGAGGCACAGGCACTTATCAGCCTTATCAAGAAACATCTGGCCAGAACAAACAGAAATAACCACAGTATTATCAAGAGCTTCCAAGATGCTTTATGCACCGCTCTGAATAATCATACCCCACAAACGGGGTATGTATGGAAAAAGGAAGTAAAAATGAAAGCGATGCAAGGTATAGCTACAACATTGTTGACAACAGTGAATGATTCTGTTGATATCCTAGGAACAGGAAAAAAAGGACGCCCTATCTACATTATAGAATTGGATGCCTCAAGGGCAGACCAAGTCGCAAAGAAAATCCTGTCAAGAATGGCTCTCTTAGGTCTGCAAAACGATATCGTATACATTGCCTTGATGTACCCCGACACTCAGAATGGCCTCAGTCAGTGTGAGAAATACATCAAATATGGCAGGGCCATATTACAATCCGTCAATCCTAAGTCCGAGATATTAGGACTCTACATAGACCCTGCCGCACCTAATATAAAGGTTATCTAATAAAGCTCTCTTTCAAGACTGTGTCGAATAGGTTCCGTCCTGATAGTTGGACGGAACCTATTTGTGTCGAATTCGACTGAACGGGGAGTTTGTCGTGTAACAACAATTAAATATGTGTTTTCGTTTCTTTCGTTGAATTCGTTGTAAAGAATGCAGCGGAGATCTTGCTAAGTATTCGGTTGCAGTGCATTAATTGGGTAATTCTCTGCAGTTCGTGTCAATGACTACGGGATTCATCTCCATTATTTATTATAAGGTGTGCGGAAGTGGGAACCACGAAGTTCTTTCATGCGCTTCTCGTCGAACTGTCCATTCTCCCAGAGTTGATCCAGCTCGTCATCCACCTGTTTGGCGTAGAAAGCGGCCAACTGTTCACGCAGACGTTCCAATCCGGCTTCTGATTTGATGTGCGACACAAGGTTGAACACATGAACCTGTGCAGGACTAAAAGTAATTGCTTCCATACCTGTTGTTCGTTTAATGAATGTACAATCGTAATTACAGAGACAAAGTTACGAAAAGTTGAGGATAATCGGTCACTTTGCACTTACCTTTTAATAATTTTTAGGCCAGAACGGCTTTTTTGCATCAAACAGCAACGAAAAGGCGTTCACACTCCAGATTTAGAGATAGGCGCTGAAAGGAAACACCTTGTATGATTGAATTGAGGCTCTATGTTGATTCAAGTGGGTAATGTTGCGGCCTGTAAGGCCAGCGAGCAAACAGCCCAGGGCAGCGCCCTGGGTTTCAATCCATCGAAAAAGGAAAGTAGGGGCAAAAGCATTCATATACTTAACAATGCTTTTGCCCATGCAGGGCGTATATTGGCGGCTGACTTGTACCCAGGGCGCTGCCCTGGGCTGTTTGCTCGCTGGCCCTACAGGCCGCTCATTGGCCGGGACATCATCGGGGATTGTATTGGGGCCGTTTACAAAGGGAAGAAACAGTTGTCTGCTATGACGTACCATTGAATGCTAAAGACGCATCAACCCACTCGAAACAACATAGAGCCTGAATTGAACACAGAGACTCAGAGGCACAGAGTTTTTTTGTTTTTGCACAAGACCTCTGCGTCCTCTGTGTCTCTGTGTTCAATACTCAACTTTCGCAAGCTCGCTTGCTTCAGTTTTAGAGGTGAGAGGTAAGAGGTGAGAGGTAAGAGGTGAGAGGATACTTCTTTCCACTTCTTTTTGATGCTTCTATTCCAGGCATTTCACCTTTTCTCTTACCTCTTACCTCTGCTTGGTCGGATTTGCAATCCGACCAATATGGAATATCAGGATTTACAATCCGAGAAAAGCTTGTCAGAGATTATGCTAATCGCATTGAAAATGCTTTTACTCAGAGTGGACGGATTCTTTGCAAGCAAAGCGAACAAGTTCGAGCGCAATTCCGACCAAGCGGATAAATATGTGTTTTCGTTTCTTTCGTAAGATTCGTTGTCGTTATAAAATGGGTCGTGGAAACTGACAGGTATAACTTTTTTCCTTCTAAAATCATTGCGGATTGAAAATAAATGGTTATCTTTGCAGCGTACTTATCAATCAAGTTGAAGAATATGAATGCAACGTCTCTTCATAATCTGTGGACCTATCTTCAAGGGCTCTCTCTTTCTGCCAGCAATCAACGCTGGCTGGGCGAAAGACTCATGGAGGCATCTATGGCTCAAGCTTCTATAACGAAAGAAGAGGAGCAGAAGTTGAAGAAACTGAACTCGCTGTTTGGTGTTTGGAGTGGCTTAGAAGGTGAACAGATAGAGAATGCTATCAAGGAAGCTCGCAATGCAAACTACGAGCGTGAAATCGTGTCAATGGACGGGATGAATATATGAAGAAGAAATACCTGCTTGACACCAATATCTGCATTTTCTGCATGCGCGGTATGTATGAGATGAACCGCAAGATTGCTCTTGCAGGTATTTCGTTGGATACGCAAAGGTGGTAACGCCCTTCAAGGAATGCATCCAAGATGGGGCGGTAGGGACTTTTGCGTGAGATAATCTGCAGGAGGCAGTTCGTGTCAATGACTACGGGATTCATCTCCATTATTTATTATAAGGTGTGCGGAAGTGGGAACCACGAAGTTCTTTCATGCGCTTCTCGTCGAACTGTCCATTCTCCCAGAGTTGATCCAGCTCGTCATCCACC
>JAFWQE010000013.1 GCA_017509155.1 Prevotella sp. | reverse complement strand
CAGGAACAGAGCCTGGTCGCGTGCCTGCTCGTAGCTCATGGCGCTTGCCGAGATGCTCATCGTCAGCATGGCCAACAGTGCAATCATCATCTTCTTCATAGTCGTATTCATTTTAAATGGTTTATAATTTCTTTTTCACGTTGCAAAATTGCGAAGAAAAAACCAACCTTGCAAAGGAAAATCCCTAAACACTACGGGATTTTCCCTATAGGTGGGTTCTATTAATTCCCACGGTTAAGTTTGACATTGCTGGGGGTTTTCACCTTTTGTCATTTTCTGGCTCTTTTTGTTCCATTCAGTAAGTCTCATCAGTCGTGTAGCCCGCTACACTCCCTCTTCAACTTACAGACTGAAAGCAAAAATAGCTCAGAAATCTGACAAAGCGAATTAATAGAACCCACCTATGTGTGAAAAACGTGGATTCCGCGGGCTGGAGTGCATGTTTGCCGATATGAAAAATAAAAAGGAAAGGTCACAAAATAATAAGTGCATTTTTGCGTTATACAAAAAGAAAGGAAAGAGAAAAATGAACGTTAGACACCTTATTATATTATGCGCGTGCGCGATGTGCCCGTCCCTGACCTTGCTGGCGCAGGAAAAAGACGGCGGTGCGCAGCGTCTTGCCGAAGGCCTTGTGTGGAGGGCTGAGGCGCAGGCCACCGTGAGCGACGGGCAGACACCGCTCTGGCTCAATGCCAACAAATACGGGCTGAGCTCGCTCGACGATGCCAACGGCTATCTGCTAAGCGGCATCTTCCGTCCACTGGCAACCGACTCACATCGCCGGTGGGGCGTTGGCTATGGTCTGGATGTGGCCGTGGCGACAGGCTTCACGAGTACGCTGGTGGTGCAGCAGGCCTATGCCGAGGTGCGCTGGCTGCAAGGACTGCTCACCGTGGGCAGCAAGGAGCAGCCCATGCAGCTGAAGAACCAGCGGCTGAGCACAGGCTCGCAGACGCTGGGCATCAATGCAAGGCCCGTGCCAAGCGTGCGCGTTGAGCTGCCCGACTACTGGAACATCCCCGGTCTGCGCGGCATTGTGGCCCTGAAAGGACACATCGCCTACGGAAAGAGAACGGACGATGCCTGGCAGAAAGACTTCACGCACCAGCAGAGCCACTACACAGAAGGCTCGCTCATCCACACCAAGGCCGGCAACCTGCGCGTGGGCAATGGCAAGGTGAACGTGGAACTTGGTGTGGAAGCCGGATGTGAATTTGGCGGCAAGGCCTTCAATGTGAGCGGCGTGGAACCAGACGGAACGGTGGAGAATAATCAGAATCTCAGCGCCTTTTTCCATGCCTTGGTGCCGGGAGGGTCGGACGTTACCGACGGTAATTTCAAGAACTCGGAGGGCAACCACATGGGCAGCTATGTGGCCAGACTGAACATTGACCAGCCCCAATGGACACTTGGACTCTATGCCGACCATTATTTCGAGGACAATTCCTCCATGCTTCACCTCAGCAATAATGGCTGGGGAAAGGGCGAGGATGCCGACAGGAAAGTGGACAACCGCTATTTTCTCTACGACATGAAAGACTGGATGCTGGGCGCCGAGGTCAGACTGAAGCAGTGTCGTTGGCTCAACGAAGTGGTGGTGGAGTATCTATATACGAAATATCAGGGCGGTCCGGTCTACCACGATCACACACCTAACGTGAGCGAGCATCTGTGCGGCCGCGACCATTTCTACAATCACTACATCTTCACCGGCTGGCAACACTGGGGTCAGGTGATGGGAAATCCGCTCTATCTGTCGCCCATCTACAACGAAGACAGACTGCTTCAGGTGGAAAACAACCGCTTCACGGCCTGGCATCTGGGACTGGGTGGACAGCCGACCGACAGACTGGACTACCGCATACTGGCCACGCTCCAGAAGAGTCTGGGAACCTACTACTACCTCGTAGACGACCCGAAGACGGAAGTAAGCCTGCTGGCCGAGGCAACCTATCGGTTTGGCAGTGCGAAGAAGACGTCGCAATGGTATGCCAAGGCTGCCGTAGGGCTGGACAATGGTGGACTCCGCGGCGACAATGTGGGTCTGCAACTCACCCTGGGCCGCACGGGATTGTTTGGAAAATAGAAGAAAGAAAGGACAAGGATATGAGAATGACAAAGGGAAAAAGAAGGAGAAGCCTATTGACTTCCTGCCTTTTTGGCGGGATGGTGCTGGTGGGTGTGCTGCTGACTTCGTGCGATGTGGAGACCTCAGACAATGGCCATCTCGACGGATTCTGGCAGTTGCGCGCCGCCGACACACTGGCCACAGGCGGCCATAGTGACCTCACGGGTCTTTCGCTGACGTGGGCCTTCCAGGGACGTCTGCTCGAACTGCGCGACCTGCACGGCCAGCGTACAGACATCGTGAGTTCGTTCAGCCACGAGGGCAACACGCTTCGGCTCTTCGATGCCTGCATCGTGGACCGCGACAAAGGCGACATACGCATCGAAGAACCAACGGAACTGAGCCCCTATGGTGTGAACCGGATTGACGAGAGTTTCACCGTAGAACAGCTCGACGCAAGCAAAATGGTACTGAAATCGGACCGACTGAGGCTGACATTCCGGAAATACTAAGGCATCAGCCTGTCCTTCCTGCCACACGGGAGGGCCGGTGCAAAACGAAAAAAGGGAGCTCATGGCTCCCTTTTTCGTGTATATGTGCAGGCTCGGCTAAATCTTCTTTCCGAACAAAATCTTAGTAAATGTCAGGCCCAGAATCTTGATGTCGAGCGCCCAGGAACGGTGTCTGAGGTATTCCAGGTCCATTTCCAGACGACGCAGCATCTTATCCATGGTGTCGGTGTAGCCATTATAGAGCGTGGCCATCGACGTGATGCCCGGTCTGATCTGGTAGAGGTAATCGAAGCGAGGGTCTTCTTTCACAATCTGGTCTATATAGAACTTGCGCTCGGGACGCGGTCCCACAAACGACATCTGTCCAATGAAAACATTCCAGAACTGCGGGAGCTCGTCGAGATGGTGCAACCGTAGGAACTTTCCAAACTTGGTTAGTCGCTTGTCTTCTCCGCCATCCTGACACAGCTCGGGGCCGTTGTTCTCGGCGCCAACCACCATGCTTCGGAACTTGTAGATGTAAAAGGGTCTGCCGAAACGACCTATGCGCTCCTGCTTGTAGATAGCAGGACCACCATCCTCTTTGCGTACACCAATGTAGCAAACAAGGAAGAGCGGGGAGAAAAGAATCAAGCAAAGAGCGGCCGCCAGGCAGTCTGCGATGCGCTTCACGTTGCGCTCAAACCCGTTCATGCCGTCTTTTATATATTCTGTTTGTTGCTCCATTTCGGTCTTTAAAGAAACTGTTTCGATATACCGCATTACTATAATAACGCAGAATGCACCTTTTTATTATCCGAGGATGCAAAAAATATGCATTATTTTTTTCCGTCCGAGGGCGGTTAATGATAAGCGGGTGCAAAGGTAGCAATTTTTTTCCATAAAACAACATAATATGGAAAAAAAAGGTTATCGAAGAACATGTAGGTAAAAGAATTGACGCATTTTGTTAGGTATGATGCGCATTGCCGTCCGGATGGAAATGTTCTTTATCATGCGCATATAGCCTATGTAACCCGTCTGTCGCAGTTTTTTCTGGAAGGCAATCTCCGTTTTCACGTAGCTAAGGCCGCCACGTCGCTGGAACATGTTGCCCGACATGCGGAAGTAGAGCAGTGACTCGGGAAGGTTGTGGAACCGTGAGCCCTGCTGAATCATGCGGGCCCAGAGATAGTAGTCCTCAAAAAGGTAGAAATGGCGGTAGCTGCCGGCGCGCTCCACGCTGTGGCGGCGGAACATCACCGACGGGTGGTTGATGGGGTTGCGCTTGCGGCCGAAGCTCACGATGTCGTCGTGGTGTTCGGGCGGACGACGTGTGGAAACCACCTGCGAGATGTCGCCTACGAACTCATCGACCCATGTGCCAAGCACGTCGATATCGGGATGCTGCTCCATGAATGCAACCTGTCGGGCAAAGCGTTCCGGCTTGCACACATCGTCGGTGTCCATGCGAGCTACCAGATCATAGCGGCAATGGGAGAGACCGATGTTCAGCGCTTCGCCGAGACCATGGTTTTCATCGAGTGTGATGACGACCAGATTGTCGTGGCGTTGCTGCTCGTCTTCGACCACGGCATGCAGCTCGGGCACCAGCGGACCGTCCTCCACCAGCACCACTTCAGTGGGCGGCAGTGTCTGTGCAAACACGCTGTCGAGAGCCTCCCTGAGGTGGGAAGGCTGTTCGCGCTCATAAACAGACATGAGGACAGAGAATTCCATGGTTCGCTCTTTTCTTTCTTTGTTAATAGGATTGCAGAATGCAAAGTTACAAAATTATGCCGACATTATGCTGTTTTGTCGGCAAAAAAACGTCATTTTTCTGGCGGGAAAATGTTTTTGCTCTGATATGCAGCCTCAAAACAGCCAAAACAACACGATGAGAGTTGGTGCATACAAAGCCGGCAAATTGACTTTTTTGCTTGGGCGATTCACAGTTTCAGCCAGCTGTCGGCGGCAGGTGAGCAGACGTTTTTCACGTTCATCCAGTAGGCAGGGGCGATGACCTGCTTGTCCTCGTTGGTGTTGAGCCAGGCGCCCCACCACGAGAACGACGAGTTGGCGATGATGTTGTGGTGGCAGAGCGACATCAGGTGGATGTCGTGGAAACTCTGCGGCCCAGTGTTCCAGTCGGCATAGAGGATGGGCACATCGCCAATGATGGGCGCGATGTTCTGCTGTGTCCAGCCGATGTCGTTGCTGAACACCACGAACAGTTCGGGCCTCGTCAGCTCCTTCATGCGGCGGATGGCCTGCGTGTAGTAGTCGAGCGTGCCTGTGCCGCGGAACAGCGGGTCGGTCAGATAGTCGCCGCGCCGAACGTGTATGCCGACGCTGTTGGTCTGCGCAATGCGCGAGGCAGCCTGCTGGTTGCGCTCGTCGGCGAAGTCGGGAAAGCAGAAAGCCTGGAGAATCTGTGGCCGTATGTCGCGGAAATACTCCTCGTGCTGCCAGTAGCCGTCGTAGTAGGTGTCCTTGGGTCGCGTCAGTGCGGTGGGCTCAAAGGTGAAGTCGTTCTTCTCCAGGAGCGTCGACTTGCGCGTGGGCAACAGGCGGCTGCCGAAGCGCCAGGTCTGGAAGTTGGGGAACGGATAGGCCACGCGCATCACGTCGCGCCACGACGCTTCCTCGTAGCTGATGTTGAAAATGCCCGGCAGTTCGAACCCGAAATGCTTGGGATAGCCGCGGAAACAACTCAGGTCGAGCAGCACCCGCTCCTCGGGAAAAGCCTGCCTGAGCGCCACCGACAGCGCATATTGGAACATCTGGTTGCCCAGTCCTCCTATGACTTTTACGATTCTCATGACTTTTGTTTCCTTTTGTTGATGAATGCTTTCAGATAGTCTCTGATGTGGCAGAAATATGGATTGCGTAAGCAAGACGATGCGACGAGAAATAAAAAGTAGTATAATAGCCCTTTGGCGATGACCATGGGCCTTGCGTCGGCTAATAATCCGCCGACAGGAATGTAGGCAATGGTGCAGAGAGCCATGCAGAGCAAGGTGTTCGTTTGGTATTTCATTTGTTTCCACAGGGGGCAGTGAATGAGCTTGCCGGCAATGTAACTGACGGCAATGGAGTTCAGGATGTAGTAGGCAATGAGCAGTTGAAGCAGGAGGATGATGCTGTTCATGGCCCCGATGACGAGCACGGCTATCAAGATGGCCCTGCGGGCGATGTCGATGCGGAAAAGGATGTCTGTACGCCCTTTCACCAGGAACAGATCCTGATTCATGTCTGAGAAACAGAACACGAAGCCCCAAATGCTGAAGTATCTCAGATAAACGGCTGCTTCAGCCCATTCAGGCGGAAACAGGAAGGCGACGAAGGCGTCGGCTTCAACGAACAAAAACACCATGATGGGTGCCACGACCCAGAAAGCCATGCCGAGAACGCGCTGGCTGTAGTGGGACAGACGCACGTCGTCGTCTTGGAAAGTTGACATGATGGAATAGCTGACACGCTTGATGCCGTATGACACCGTGCCTGCCGTGAGGTAGGGAATCTTGTTGGCCATGGTGTAGTTGCCCAGCACCGTGCTGTTGAAAGCCTTGCCAACAACAAGGTTGCCCAGGTTGTCGGTAATGGCGGCCAGCATGTTGCTTCCCAGCAGATTGAGCGCGAAACGCAGGTATTTACGAACAGAATACCATGAGAAAAAGCAGCGGGGACGCCACGAACTGTAGAACCAGAAGAAGAGTGTCTGGAACAAAGCGAAAGACAAGTTCTGCACAATAAGCCCCCATACATCGCGGCGCACATAAGAGACGATGATGCCCGCGATGCCGGAAAGGATGACTGCCCACAGGGAGATCTTGGAAACAACCTTGAAGTCGACAGACTTGAAGAGCAACCCCTGCTGCACGACAATCACAGACTGAAGAATGAGTGCAAGGAAAGCTACCCTTATAAGGATGGCCAGATATGGCTGGTCATAGAAGCCTGCTATCAACGGAGCCGTGAGGAAAAAGACGGCATAGATGAGCACGCCCAGCAAGATGTTGAACCAGAAGATGGATGACTCATCCTCTTCTGTCACATGTTGTTCGTGGATGAGGGCCTGGCTGAATCCACCGTCGATGAGGATGGTGGAGAACGCCAGAAAAATGCTCATCATGCTGACAAGTCCGAATTCGCTCGGCGGAAGAAATTGGGCAATGACCAAGGTGCATGCCAGTTGTATGCCCATCTTTCCGACGCGCTCCACCATGCTCCAGATGGTGCCAATGTCCGACTTCCCCGACAGATTACTCATCCTGACATCCGTTTTTTATATGTACCAACCAATGGCTCTTCTCAGAATAGACAAGCCATGCTTCATCCTTCCTGAAAGAGTATAGTCGCGGCCTTTCTTGAAGTAGGTGGCTATTTTCTCCTTGTCGCGTATGATGATCTTCGGCGAAAAAGGTAGTTTGGAACCCTCGGGATATGCAAAACAGGGCAGAAGCCCTTTGCAGGGGTGCGCTCTGAAATATCTGTTCAGATGCGACTCGTCGTGAAAAATAGCAACGATACCCTGGTCGTAGTCTTTGTGTATGTTCTCAGAACAGACTCTGGCAAGTTCAAGAAAGTCTGCGGTCTTCCCCCCGTTCAGGCTTCCCATGTAGTAGTGATAGTCGTTGGATAGGGGAGGGATGTAGGCTGTGGACTGCTTGTTGCGTTCGTAAGGATATAGGAAGGCGGGCTTGTTGTAGTAGCCGGGGTGTAAGACTGCGGCCAGTTTTTCATCCTTAGGAAGGATTTCTTCTCCTACTGGTGCAACGAAAAGCATGTTCGCATTGAAGAAAAACAGATAGTCGAATGGCTGGAGACGCTCTCCGATAGACAAGAACATGTCGAATCTGAACAGCGAGTCTTTAGGGAAACCTTCAAACTTTTTTTCAAACAAATGGACATCCGGGGCAGAAGACAACTCCTTGTCGTCGGTGAAGACAAAGTACTCTACGTCTGCGGTTCCTTTGAAAAAAAACTGGTGGGCAGACTGATAGAATCCGGAGAAGAACTGGTTGTAGACCCCGGTGCATATATATAGTACAGCTATTCTCATTGGTCGTAATACATATTATAATAATGGAACCTGTCGCTAAAGTCGTAGAACGAATAGGGTATGACATGATACCACTCGTTCTTGAAAGCAAGTACGATGACGATCCTCACTATAAGCAGGAAGAAGGTGCTCATCATGATGATTCTTCTCAGTGGCCTGTTGGGGTGGTAGTCTCCTTCTTCTTCAAACACGAAATCGCTGTTGGCGTATTTCATGAACACAGTGTAGATGATGGGCCAGATGTATATGTTGAAACGGAAGAACTGTAGGAAGAACGGGGTCATCACGCAGATTGCCACGCCAAGGATGCAGCACCAGAAGTTTGTCGCGTTGATATTCTTGAGCCCCATCTTCTTATGCAGGAAGATGCATGTTCCAATGAGCAGGAACATGAGCGACCCATCCAGAATCGCAGCAATGGGAGGCGAGGATCGCTTAAGGACAGTCTTCACGTAGAAATTGCCGAGCATGCCAAGCATAGAGAATATCTGCATGATCAGTATGGCAACAACAAGAGCGACGATAAGCAGGAAAATCACGTTGCGAATGCGTATGTCCAGTTTCTTCAGCAGTGGCAAAACCAGCAGGATGAGTGCAGAGGTGTGGAAAAGCGCGGCGCAGAGAATGATGAGGCAGTATTTCGTGTTCTTGTCCTTTTGCAGATAGCCATAAGCGATGTAGAAAAGCATCAGGGCAAAAGTCTGTCGGATGAGACAGAACTGGTCAAACAATACTCCTGTCACCAAAAATAGGAATGTAGACAGAGCAATGTCTTTTGTGTATTTGGCAAAAAACAATACATTTCCTAAAGAAAAGACAAAAGAAGAGAATAGAATAATGGTGTAAGGACTCTTGGAAACGTATTTCATCAGGAAGTGAACAAGCACTTGATAACCCCACTCAAACTTAAGTTCAATCCTGTAGGTGAATATAGAGCTGTCCACATAGCCGTTGTATCTGGAAAGCGTGTAGTATGAACCGTAGTAGTGGGGGGTGTCGTTGAGCACGGTGATGTCCCTGAAACCAAAGAACAGGAATAGAAGGATGAAGCAAGACAGCATCTGGAACAACTTTCGCGATCCAGGATTAATGATAACCTTGGACGCGAAACTGATGAGCAGGAATAAAGCGAAGTATACCAGTATCAGTGCCATTCCTTCATGTTTTGCAAGGCAACGCTATTCTTCTTCTTGTAACAATTGCCTGACGTTCAATTGCATCATCAGCCAGATGGCGGGCAGTGCAAAGCCCAGCACGAAGGCAATAGGCAGCACCAGGGATGCTTTCGGCGCGATGGGCTTGATGTCGCCCAGCGGCTGCGAGAGAATGCGGGTCTTGTAGGGCGTGAATGCCTGCGAGAGCACGTTCTCCTCGCGCTTTTGCAGCATGAAGATGTAGAGTTCCTCCTGGATTTTTCGCTGGCGCTCGGTGGAGAGCAGGTTCTTTGCGTAGACGGGGCTGTTCTTCACCTTCGACGAACTGGCGCCTTGCAGCTTCTCAAGCCCGCGGATCTGTATGCTGGTCTGGGCCACGGCGTTGGTCAGTGCGGCCTGTATGCTCTGGCGCATTGAGGCCAGCTGCTTGTCGAGGTTCTGCACCAGAGGGTTGGTGGCGTTGCTGTTCTCCACCAGACTGTTGCGTTGCAGCTGCAGCGTATTGTACTCTGCGATCTGCGTGCTCAGCACCTTGTCGTTGATGAGGAGGTTCACGGGCAGCGTCTCGTTCTCGTGTCCCTTGCTCCTCATGTGGTCCAGAATGAACTGTGCCGAGGCCTTCTGGTTCTCCAATACTGCCAGATCGCCAGCCAGTTCGGCTGAGGTCTTCATGGCCAGTTTTGTCGTTTCAATGATGTCGGGCAGCTCGTGTTTCATCTTGTAGTCGGTGAGATCGTCCTCGGCACGTCCCAGTTCGGCCACGATTTCTCCCATGCGGTTGTCGATGAACTGTGTGGTTGTGGAGTTCAGCTGGTTCTCATCGAGCATCCATTTCTCGTTGTATACCTGAATGAGTTCGTTCAGGAAGTCGACGGCTCTCTGCGGCACCACGTCCTCATAGCTGAGGTCGATGACCGAGCCAAGTTCCTCTGTGATGCCTGCATCGAGGTGCTTCAGGCAGGCGTCGGTCTTGCGGATGAGCGGCGTGCGCATCACACGGATGGTCATATCCTCCTTGCCTGTGTAGTATTTTGTGGCCTCCACCTTCACGTCGCCTATCGGCGTCTTCATCGTCTGGTTGATGTGTCCGCTCACCTCGTCGCCATATTTCTTCTTGTTCTTGCGGAACTTCCACAGGGTGAGCTTTCCGCCTTCGAGCTTGATTTTCATGTAGGCGAGGTCGTCGTCTTTCAGGTCGCTCACGGTGACATTGATGGGCAGCGTCTCCTCATAGAGCGTCTCCTTGGCGAGGAAGGGGCGCACGGTGTAGTCGTAGTCGAGGTGCAGTCGCTTCACCACTTCCATCACGCTCTGCGGTGTCTGCATGGCGATGAGCTCGTTGGTGACGTTCGACGAGGCGCCGAACAGCGAGCCCATGCCCTGAATCATGCTCAGGCCGGCGGTCAGCTTGGAGCTGGGGCTGCTGTCTTCCTTTATCATCACCTGCGCTGCCCGCTCATAAACAGGCTCCTTCATGATGAGATAGAGCGATGCGATGCCCACAATGCCCACCATCGAGGCCAGAAACCACCATTTGTTTTTCTTGCATGCGTCAACGTATTGTCTGAACGTTACTCCTTTGTTATATTCGTTTGCCATTAGCCTAAAATATGAAAAGTGATAAGTGAAAAGTGAGATGTGAAGCCCTTCCTGTGATCGGGGCTTCCCTCTCTATGGGGAATCATTTGAACACCAGCACGGCCACGGTGACGGCCAGCGACGTGAGCGAGAGCCAGAACGACGACGACATCCATGTGTTGCCGTTGACGGTAGACTCGCGCTGTCTCATCTTGTTGCCCGACACGTAGACCACGTCGTCCTGATGAATGTAGAAAGCGGGCGACTTCATCAGTTCCTTGCCGTTCGTCAGGTCCACGGCATACACCTTCTTCTGGTTGCCTTCCTGACGGATGACCATCACGTTTTCTCTCACGCCTTTGATGGTGAGGTCGCCGGCGCGGCTGAGAGCCTCGAGCAGAGTCATCTGGTCTTTCTCTATGTCGAAGTGGCCTGGGGCGTTCACTTCTCCCATCACCGAGTAGCCCAGGTTGCTGAACGTGACGCTCACCACGGCATCGCTGGCGCCGTATTGCTCCACAATCTTGCGCTTGATGGCGCTGGCTGCCTCGGTGCGGGTCATGCCTTTTACGGCCACTTTTCCCACTCCGGCTATGTCCACGCATCCGTCCTTGGCCACGGTGAGCACCACCTGTGTGGGTGCCATCGGGGTAGACACGTTGAACAGCTCGGTGAGCACCTCGTCCTTGGTCTTCACAAATACCACGATGTCGTCGCCTTCTTGCAGGCGGATGTCGTATCCCTCTACGGGAATCTCCAGTCCGTCGGTCAGATCCTGCATGTAGTTCGTGTTCTGGCTAGTGACGCATCCCGTCAGCAACAGTGCCAGCAGGCATGCGGCCATCAGCTGTCCAAGGCCTCTCTTCTTATTGTTCTTCATTGGTTCAATCCGTAAGATTCGTTGTCGTTATTCAATATCGGTGCAAAGGTAAGTCTTTTTTTTCAATTCAGAGCCGTTTTCGTTCTTTTTCTCCCTAAATGCTTCATTTTGTCGCCCGCCATGTCGCCATTCCCGATTATTATTGCTATCTTTGCACCAGTGTTGCGGCACTTCGTGCCTAAAGAATAATGAATAAACAATAAATAATAAAGACGGCTTCGGGGGGCGTTCCTCTTTGTTCAAGCGCTCCAAACATCCAATCTTTCATCCATCAAACCATCATCTTTCATCCATCACCCATCATCCATCAATCCATCACCCATCAT
>JAFWQE010000064.1 GCA_017509155.1 Prevotella sp. | reverse complement strand
TCACGCAAGAGCGGCCTTTCACCTCCATCCACTTTCTGGATACTCAGTTTAAGCACCTCATCTGTAATATTCTTCACAGATGGAAATATGCCCTTATGGTCAAAGTCCAAAACAGCACCAGCCCCCACAATAATCGTTACTGCATCATTCATCTTTCTGTGTAGGTTTAAAAAAGCTCTTTCAACTGTGGCTCACAGAGAGTTCGATATATAATCCTTCTATCCTTGGTCATATTACTGTTGTTCTATAATTTGTGAGTACAAAGGTAGTGACTTTTAGCGAGAAAACATTTCTTTTTGTTATATGTTGGACTTACTTTAGACAAAATTTGCTTAAAATACGCACGAAACGTCAAATAGACGCCTTACTATCGAAAAAAATGAGTACATTTGCAAGATAATAAACGAGAATTCATATAGAATGGAATTAAAGGCTCTAATAGCAGAATGTACTGCATACGACTTCAAGGTGATGCTTGAAGAGAAGAAGCCTAAAAGTTGGTTGAAGAGCGTAAGCGCTTTTGCCAATGGCTTGGGTGGTTCCCTTTTTTTCGGCATTGATAATGATGGGATCGTCAAAGGGCTTGATGACGTGCAGCATGTATGCGAGGCTATCAGTAGTAAGATTCGAGATTATATGGATCCTCTGCCAGAGGTGGAGATGATACCGCATGATATAGATGGCTTGCACATCTTGCAACTTAAAGTCAATGCAGGGCATTACACTCCATATTACTACGTTGGAGATGGTCAGCGAATTGCCTTTGTTCGCATTGGTGATGAAAGTCTTCCTGCCACGGCAGAACAGATGGTTCGTTTGGTACTGAAAGGCTCAAACAAAACTTTTGATTCTCTTCACACTGACTATAAAGCAGAGGATTATTCCTTTACGATATTGGCGAACTCGTTCAAAGACCGCACCAAACAAGAATGGGACAAGAAATATCTCTTGTCGTTTGGACTGGTAACAGGTGCTGGGAACCTAACGAATGCTGGCGCATTGTTTGCCGATGATTGCCCATTGTGGCAGTCTCGTCTTTATTGCACACGTTGGGATGGAAAAGAAAAGGGCGATGCCATCAACGATGCAGAGTTTACAGGCAATGTCCTCATGCTGCTCCGTGAAGCCATGAACTTTGTGAAGTCTAACACCAAGAGAGGCTGGGAGAAACTGCCTGATGGACGAAAGAATAAACCCGAGTATGCTGAACGTGCCGTTTTGGAAGCAATGGTAAACCATTTCATCCATCGTGACTACACCGTAATTGGTAGTGAAGTGCATCTTGACATTTACGATGACCGCCTCACGGTTACATCTCCAGGCGGAATGTATAATGGTTTACTGATACAGGATTTGGACATCAAAGATGTGTCTTCTGAAAGACGTAATCCCATACTTGCAAACGTAATGGCTCAACTTGACTATATGGAGAAGCGAGGCAGTGGACTCACCCGCATCTGCAATGAGACCAAAGCCTTGGAAGGTTATAAGGACGAACTGAAACCTGTATTCAAGTCTACTCCGACCCAATTCCAGACCATCATCTATGCCACTGCCGATACACAGAATGTCGGAAACCATGACGGAGACATGTCGGAGACGAAACTCACTGAGCGTCAGCAGAAAATACTCAATCTCATCAAAGAATCCCCGACAATCACTGGCAAAAAAATGTCGGAGACTTTGTCGGTGAGCCAACGAACCATTGAGCGTGACCTTTCCGCTTTACAGAAGCATGGTGTTTTGAAGCGTGAAGGTAAGGACAATGATGGTAGGTGGATTATTATTATTCAATAAGAGTAAAACATACAATTTTTTCTACCACAGAAAGCAATAACTTTCATGTAATATATAATGATTAATGTCGATCTTTATGAAATATGAGGAAGCAATAAAAATCAGAGCCGTGAATGGGCATTTAGTTGGAACCATGAGTAAAAATGGTTTCATGATAGACGAAATTATAATTGTCCCTTCTAAGACAGAATCAAGAAATAAGTTCTTCGCCCAATTTCTCTCTGGAAAAGCGCCTGAATCTGTAATAGAGTTATTCCAAAATGAAGACATGCAGGTTTGGGCAATTGATAAAAAATATTTACACGAGTCCCATATCTTATTTTTCGTTAATATCACTAATACCCCTAATAAACCATTTTTATGAGAAGAGATAAGGTACATGGCAATGAACCACTTCTGCAATGACAGTTTGGTGTTCTCAAAGATAGTACCCGTAAGACAAGAGAAGTTATGCTTGCAGTGATTGCAGCGATAACGACCATCCTTGCGCTTGGTGCAATGGTGCTGACCGCAATGTGGGCAGACCACATCGTCACCCCAACGAACCTCCACAAGTGTCTGCTTGCAAATGTCCTCGTTATTGAAGTGCTTGATTACTGAGGTGAGTGACTTGAAGTTTGTGAAATCTATCATATTTATTCCCGTTTTACTGTTTTATTATTCCTTTGTCATAAAGGTAATGCAAAGGTAAATGTTTTTCCAGTAAAACGGGAATTTTTTCGGTTAACTAAAGCTAGCGGAATGCTAAAGATTGCTAGACACTAATTACGGGGACAACAGGTATATATTTCCCAAAGAAAGAAGGATTCAAAAAAGGAATCCACGACTACGCATACGCCGATGGTCGGGTATATAGTGGTGAATGGCTTGAGAGACAGCCAAGTGGGCAAGGTAAGATGACCTGGCCTGACGGACAGACCTATGAGGGAGCTTTTGCCTTGGGTCAACCATCCGGGACGGGTGTCATGCGCTATGCTGACGGCAATGTCTACCAAGGAGATTGGGCGGTTGGCAAACGGTCGGGCAAAGGAACACTCACAACAGCCGACGGGAAGATAATTGAAGGTGACTGGATGAATGATGCTATAAACGGGAAAGGAAAAGTGACTTTTGCCAATGGCGATATCTATGAAGGCGTGCTCACTGATACAAAGATTACAGGAGTGGGAACGTTGACCACCAAAGAGGGGGACGTCTGCGAAGGAACTTTTGAAGATGGTAGACCTGTAAAATACAAGCGAACGTCGAAAAATGGAGAAATGCGTGAGGGTGAGTTGCGCGACGGACACCTGTATGAGACCGTAAAAGAGAAAAAGACAATTCGTATTCCTGGTTCTGATACAGAAGTGACGAAATCTTGTTTCATGGAAACAACAACCGTCAATGGTATTGTTCAGGGAAAACGTCGTCTTACGGCTTCTGATGGTACAGACTTGTCGGGAATTTTCGATGGGGATGGCAATATGCAAGAAGGTGATGGCGTTTTGGTGATGGGCAATGCACGCTTAGAAGGTCATTTTGTCGGATTTCGCCTTGAAGGTGAAGGTACTTTCTATAATCTTCCTGGCGAGTTGGAAGGCACAAAATACGTCGGTCTGTTTAAAGATGGACAACCCAATGGTCAGGGCACAATGACTCAACCTCATGGTGGTTCTGTCGTTGGTGAATGGAAGGATGGAGAACAATGGAATATGGCTTGCAAGAATTATCGTTATGATAATGAGAGAGAATATACCGTTAATTATGTTTCTGGAAAAAGAGAAGGTCAGGGAACCCTGTATGTTTATTCAGGCGATAATAGAGGCGATCAATACGTCGGCCAGTGGAAGGATGGCTTATTCAATGGTCAGGGCACTTATACTTGGGCTGATGGCAGTAAATACGTCGGTCAGTATAAGGATGACAAACGGAATGGTCAGGGCACTTATACTTGGGCTGATGGCAGAAAATACGTCGGTCAGTGGGTGAATGACCAAAGATGTGGTCAAGGCACTTTTACTTGGCCTAATGGCGATAAATACGTCGGTCAATGGGCGGATGACAAAATGAATGGTCAGGGCACGAGGACCTATGGTCCCAATCAGCCATGGATAAAAGCAACAGGTGTCTTCCGCAATGGTGCTCATGTTAGTGGAACCCTTGTGCGTACCAACGGCACATTTGTTGGAGAATGGAACGAGGATGGAACTGCCAAATCTGTCAGAAAGATAAAATAACCGAGCCATTTAAAAAAGTTCTTTCTTGTCTATCGCCCTTTCGGGCCTAGCGCCCCTCTCCAGAGATAGCAGGGGATCGGCTACGCACAGATGGGAACACTTATTTGGAACTGAATATCAACCTTCATTCTTCTCTTGTCGTTGTGGAGGGGGGGCATCAACTATAGTGTTACCTCTTTGTTTGCTGGCGGCGCTTCATGTAATGGGCGTGAATAACCATGAATGCGTCATGAATCATTCTGATTTCCGGCGGCACGGGATTGGGGGGTGAGTGAGAGGCGCTTGGTGATGGAGGGAAGGCTTCCTGGCAGGTTTCCTGAAAAAAATTGGCAAATAAAGTGAAAAAGATTGGCAAATAAAGTGAAAAAGATTGGCAAATAAAATGATGGAAACTGGCAGATTGGTGAGACGAGGACATTGGAATTGCTGAACGATTCCATTGGATTCGTTCGACGATTCCATTAATTTCGTTCAACAATTCCAATGGATTTGTTTCAGTCATCTACCGCTTTTGCTTCTTCCATCCATCGTTTTCGCCGTTCAATTTCGACAATAAACTGACGGCAGAATACGCTGTTCCACTCCGACAAGCCGTAGAGAACGCCGATTAAGCCACCATGTGCAGCGGTTTTTGCTGTCGGATCATCCGGCCTAAAGGGAAGAAGGAAACAGAGGGGGAAAGCTGGGGAAAATGAAGTTTCTTGGGGGAAAGGAAGGTGGTTTCAACTTTTTTGCGTATATTTGCAGCAAAAAACAAAAAAAGAGAAAAAGGAAAATGGAAATAAAGAAAGCGGAGTTCGTGGTGAGCAGTGCCTCAGTGATGCAATGCCCCAAGGACACGAAGGCTGAATATGCCTTCATAGGAAGGAGCAATGTGGGGAAGTCGAGCCTTATCAACATGCTATGCCAGCGGAAGTCACTGGCCAAGACATCGGCTACACCAGGAAAGACGCTCCTCATCAACCACTTCATCGTGAACAATGAATGGTATATAGTGGACCTGCCAGGGTATGGCTATGCACAGCAGTCAAAGACGACAAGGAAGAAGCTGGAGCAGATGATCAGCTCATATATTCTCATGAGGCAGCAGCTGGCCAATGTGTTTGTGCTCATAGACATCCGGCATGAGCAGCAGGCCATAGACAGGGAGTTCATCGACTGGCTTGGACAGAGCCATGTGCCCTTCAGCATCGTCTTCACCAAGGCAGACAAGCTGAGCGCGGTGAAGGCGAAGGCTAATGCTGAGGCTTGGATGAAGAAGCTGGAGGATACATGGGAGGAACTGCCGCCGTACTTCATCACCAGCTCGGAGAAGAAGATTGGGAGGGAAGAAGTGCTGGGGTATATTGAGGAGATTAACAAGGGATGAGGAGGGAAGGGCCGGATGGCATCCGGCCTAATAAAAAGAAGAAAAAGAAAAAGGGGGGGCGAATGGCATCCGGCCTAAAAAAATGAAGGGGAAAAAAGAAAGAGAGAGAGATGGCAAATCCATATTTAGATGTGCAGAACCTGACGAAGGCATTTGGGGCGACGGTGCTGTTTGAGGGGATTTCCTTCAGCATTGCTGAGGGGCAGAAGGTGGGACTCATTGCCCAGAACGGGACTGGGAAGACCACACTGCTCAACGTGCTCACAGGCAAGGAGGGGTACGAAGAGGGGAGCATCATTGCACGGAGAGACCTGAAGATAGGATATCTGGAGCAGTCGCCAGCCTTTGACCCTGAGGAGTCGGTGCTGGATGCCTGCTTCAACCATCAGGGCGAGGAAGAGAAGGTGCTGAGAGCCAAGCAGATACTCACCCAGCTGAAGATTCGCGACCTCAGCCAGCCCATGCGCCAGCTCAGTGGAGGACAGCAGAAGCGTGTGGCCCTGGCCAATGTGCTCATCACAGAGCCCGACCTCTTCATCCTCGATGAACCCACCAACCATCTGGACCTCGACATGATAGAATGGCTGGAGGGCTATCTGTCACGAGGCCACAAGACCCTCCTCATGGTCACCCACGACAGGTTCTTCCTTGACCGTGTGTGCAACATCATCCTGGAGCTTGACAACCGCACCATCTACACCTACCGCGGCAACTACACCTACTTCATGGAGAAGCGGCAGGAACGCATAGACAACACCAGGGCAGAGATCATGAGGGCCAACAACCTCTACCGCCGTGAGCTGGAATGGATGAGGAGAATGCCACAGGCCAGAGGTCACAAGGCACGCTATCGCGAGGAGGCCTTCTATGAGCTGGAGAAGGTGGCCCGACAAAGGATAGAGGAAAGGCAGATAAGGCTGAAGTCGAGGAACGTCTACATAGGGAGCAAGATATTTGAATGCCAGTATGTGTCGAAGCAGTTCCCACCCTCACAGCCCGACCAGCCCCCCACCATCATCCTGAAGGACTTCTACTACAACTTCTCGCGCTATGAGAAGATGGGCATTGTGGGCAACAACGGCACAGGCAAGAGCACATTCATCAAGCTGCTGCTGGGTCAGACAGAGCCCGACTCAGGGCGCTTTGACATTGGAGACACCGTGCGCTTTGGCTATTTCTCACAGGAAGGTCTCAGCTTCAGGCCCGACCAGAAGGTCATTGACATTGTGCGCGACATAGCAGAATACATAGACATGGGAGGAGGAAAGCACCTCACCGCCAGCCAGCTGCTGCAGCACTTCATGTTCACCCCCGAACAGCAGCACAACTACGTGAGCAAGCTCTCAGGAGGAGAGAAGCGCAAGCTCTACCTCTGCACCGTGCTGATGAAGAACCCCAACTTCCTGGTGCTCGACGAGCCCACCAACGACCTTGACATCCAGACGCTGCAGATACTGGAGGAATATCTCATGGACTTCCCTGGGTGCGTCATTGTGGTGAGCCATGACCGTTATTTCACAGACCGTGTGGTAGACCACCTGCTGGTGTTCAAGGGCAATGGCATCATCCGCGACTTCCCAGGCAACTACTCCCAATATCGGGAGATGGGAGATGGCTACTGGATGAGGGACGAGAGCAGCAAGGGGAAGAAGGAGAAGGAAAGCAGGAAAGCCCCTACTCCACCGGCCAGCAGCAGTCAGCAAGGGCCGCGGAAGCTCAGCTACAAGGAGAAGCGGGAGCTGGAGCAGCTGGAGCATGACATAGAGGAGCTTGAAGCCGAGCAGAAGCAGCTGGAGGCAGAGCTCTGCAGCGGGAAGCTGAGCATAGAGGAACTCACTGAGAAGAGCCGGAGGCTGCCTAAGCTGAAGGAAGAGCTCGACGAGAAGGAGATGAGGTGGCTGGAGCTGGGGGAGATGGGGTGAAAGCAGCTGGAAAGAGTTTGGCCGGATGGCATCCGTCCTAAAGGGAAGAAGACTTGGAACTGGAAGGGGGAAGAAGGGCTAGAACTCCAGCTGGATGCGGAAGTTGACCTGGCGGGATGTGAGGTAGTTGGGGACGGCGTACTGCTGGCTTGTGACATCGGTGATCCAGTAGTAGGAGTTGACGTTGTTGATGCCAAAGAGGTTGAGGCAGTCGAGGCCCAGCCAGATGTTTCGGATGGGGTTCTTCTTGTTCTCTCTTTTCTCATTGTTGAGTGCCCGGAAGCTCATGCCAATGTCAGCACGCTTGTAGGCTGGTGCTCTGAAGGGCATGACATCAAGGGATCGATGGGGAGCTCCAAAGGGCAGTCCATCGGCAAAGGCCAGCTTGAGCGACATCTTCCACCTTTCAGTGCCAGGGAAGTAGTCGGTGAAGAAGAGGTTCATGGCATAGCGCTGGTCAGTGGGCATGGGTATGCTCTTGCCGTTGATGTTCATGCGTGTGTTCATGACAGAGAAGGTGAGCCAGGAGTCGCTTCCAGGGACAAACTCTCCATAGAGCTTCAGGTCGAGTCCCAGTGCATGTCCCTTGCACTGCTGGCTGGCATCGTAGACAATCTTCACGTTGTTCACTGTGTAGGGTACCAGATTGGATAGCAGCTTGTAGTAGGCCTCAGCAGTGAACTTGAACGGCCTGTCCATCATCTTGAACCGCTGGTCGTAGGCAGCTATGAAGTGTATGCTTCGCTGGCTTTTCACCTTGTCGTTGAGTGTGGCATAGGTGATGCCATTGACAGTGACAGTGTCGCGCAGTTCCTTGAAGAATGGGGCCTGATAGTAGAATCCTGTGGCCAGACGCAGTGTGGCATCATGGTTCCATGAGGGAACGATGGCCAGAGACACACGAGGGCTGAAGATGCTCTCACGGTTGAAGTTCCAGTGGGAGAAGCGCACACCATAGTTCAGTGTGTAGAAGGTGGTCTGTGCAGCGTTCATGAACTTGTAGGTGTCTTGCACATACATCTCAGTGCGGTTGGCCTTCAGTTCATTTCTGGCATTGAGCGAGTAGATCATGTAGAGGTCCTTACCAGTGTGTGGGATGCTGTATCCACTGCTGTCGCGCATCTCATATTCCCTTGAGTTCTCGCGTATGTGCTCATGTCGCCATGTCACAGCAGCCTCCAGGTCGTGCTTTCCCACCTTGTGCTTAGCCATCAGCTTCAGGCTCTGCACCTTGGCTTTCAGATAGTTGCGCGCATGTTCCATGTAGGTGCCCACACCGAGGTTCTCACTGGTTTCTGTCTGTGTGAGCCAGTATTGTCCCTGAATGTCGTAGCGTTCCTGCTCATTGGTTGAGAAGGCAGAGCCAATGACCGACAGGCTGCTTTTCTCTCCAATGTGCCGTGTGAGGTTGAAGGTTCCGAAGAGTGTTCGGAACACATCTTTCTCCTGTCCATCGAAGTATACACGGAAGGACTTCACACTCTCCATGGTTCCAAACTTTGTCTCTCGGTCCTTTGGGTGGAAGTTATAGTGGTTTTCCGACACATCACCGATGAGCTCAAGGCTCCATCGCTGGTTGGGCCTGTAGGTCAGGTAGGTCTGGTAGTCGAGGAAGTTTGGGTCATATTCACCCTTGGTCTCCATCGACCCCATGAGGTATTTGTTGGTCTTGTAGCGCAGTCCGTTGCTCCAGGTCAGCTTTTTCTTCTTGTCGGTGAGTCCCACATAGGCACTTCCTCCGAGCAGACTGGCAGCCACAGTGGCCTCCAGTCGCTCTGGTCTGCGATACTGAATGTCAAGGGCTGATGACATCTTGTCGCCGAACTTTGCCTCAAATCCACCAGCAGCAAAACCCACTCTCTCCACCATGTCGGGGTTGATGATGGACAGTCCCTCCTGCTGTCCGCTTCTCACAAGGAATGGACGGTAGACCTCCACACTGTTGATGTAGACAGAGTTCTCGTCGAAGGATCCACCTCGCACATTGTACTGGCTTGACAGCTCACTGTGGCTTGACACTCCCGCCTGGCTCTGTATCATCTCCTCCACGGCATTGCCACTGGCCGATGGTGCCTGCTTGATGTCCTTCACGTCGAGCTGCTCAGTGCCTGTGGTCTGACGCACCTGTTGGGTCACCACCACCTCGCTGAGCTGCTGCTGGTCTTCCACGAGCCTTATCATGAGTGTCTGCTTGCCCTTGGGCTTGTGCAGCACCCTTGTCTTGGTCTTGTAGCCCACCATGGAGTATTTCACCACCACAGAGTCCTCGCTTCTGAGCTCCATCTTGTAGTCGCCCTTGAGGTCGGTCATGGCCACCTTTCCCTGGCTGAGCACCGACACAGTGGCCATCTCCATGGGTTCTCCCCAGTCGTCGACCACGCGTCCAGTGAGTGTAAAGGTCTGAGCATGGCCAGTAGCACAAAGCAGCCAGCCATACATTATAATAAGGTATAGGCGTTTCAAGTCCATATATGATTGATAACGCATTTTTCGCGGGATTATTGTGTGGGAGCTAAGGTTTTTCAGTTTTCAAGGAGTCTGGGAGTCTGGGAGTTTGGGAGTCTGGGAGTTTGGACGATAGTTCTTTTCGCTTCATTCAAGCCAGCGCTTAAAGTATTTTCCAGACTCCTAGACTCTTTGAAAACAACTCCCAAGAAAAGCCCATCATCATCCAGCCATCGCTGGCCATCCTATCGGCCACCACACTGGGTGTCTCAGCCTGCATCATATAGGCACAGGGGCGAGTACTTCTGCTCCCCCTTTTTTTCATCTCCTCCCCTCCTCCTGCAATATTTATAATATTTTAATTCAAAAAAGCATTGCCCCTTGGAAAAATAGTTGTACCTTTGCAGCAATGTACAAAACAACTATTATCTTTTAATCATTTACATTATGAAGATTTCTCACATTGAGCATTTAGGAATTGCCGTACAGAGCATTGAAGAGGCACTGCCCTACTTCAAGGAAGTTCTCGGCCTCGAGTGTTATGCAGTAGAAGTGGTTGAAGACCAGAAAGTGAAGACCGCTTTCCTCAAGTGCGGCGAAGTGAAGCTGGAGCTCCTCGAGCCCACATCACCTGAAAGCACCATTCAGAAGTGGCTCGACAAAGGAAACAAGGGCGTACACCATGTGGCCTTCTGCATTGAGGATGGGGTGGCCAATGCACTCGCTGAATGCGACGGAAAGGGAATCAGACTCATTGACAAGGCTCCAAGAAAGGGCGCTGAGAACCTCAACATCGCATTCCTGCACCCAAAGTCAACTTGCGGAATCCTCACTGAGCTCTGCGAACATTGAAACAAGAAAGAAGATAACATCAAATAAAGACAATGAGTAAACAAGTAGAAAAAATCAAAGAGCTGATCGCCAAGCGCGAGCAGGCTCGTCTGGGTGGTGGAGAGAAAGCCATAGAGAAACAGCATGCCCGCGGAAAGTACACTGCAAGGGAGCGAATTGACATGCTCCTCGATGAAGGCAGCTTCGAAGAGGTTGACATGTTCAAGCTTCACAGGTGCACCAACTTCGGAATGGAAAAGAAGCAGTTCCTCGGTGATGGTGTCGTGGCTGGTTCTGGTACCATAGACGGCCGACTGGTATATGTGTTTGCACAGGACTTCACGGTCAATGGTGGTTCGCTCTCTGAAACCATGGCTCAGAAAATATGCAAGGTGATGGACCTCGGTATGAAGATGGGTGCTCCTGTCATTGGCATCAACGACTCTGGTGGTGCACGCATACAGGAGGGCATCAACGCACTCGGTGGATATGCTGAGATCTTTGAGCGCAACATCCTCGCAAGTGGTGTCATACCACAGATCAGTGGCATCTTCGGACCTTGTGCAGGTGGTGCCGTCTATTCACCAGCTCTCACTGACTTCACGCTCATGATGGAGAACACCTCCTACATGTTCCTCACCGGTCCAAAGGTGGTGAAGTCGGTAACAGGTGAAGACGTTGACCAGGAAAGCCTCGGTGGTGCCAGCGTGCACTCCACAAAGAGCGGCGTCACACACTTCACAGCAAGCACTGAGGAAGAGGCCATCGAGATGATAAAGACCCTCCTCAGCTACATTCCACAGAACAACATGGAAGAGGCTCCGCGCAAGGAATGCACCGACCCCATCAACCGCATGGAAGATGCACTCAATGAGATTCTCCCCGACGACCCCAACAAGGCTTACGACATGTACAAGGTCATCACTGCTGTGGTGGACGATGGTGAGTTCTTCGAGGTGCAGCCAAAGTTTGCCAAGAACATCATCGTGGGCTTTGCTCGCTTCAATGGCCAGAGTGTAGGTATTGTGGCCAACCAGCCTTCTTGCTATGCTGGTGTGCTCGATGTCAATGCCTCTCGTAAGGGTGCACGCTTTGTGCGCTTCTGTGATGCCTTCAACATTCCTATCGTTTCACTCGTCGACGTTCCTGGATTCCTTCCCGGAACAGGCCAGGAGTACAATGCCGTCATCCTGCATGGTGCACAGCTGCTCTATGCCTATGGAGAAGCCACTGTGCCAAAGGTTACCGTCACACTCCGCAAGAGCTATGGTGGAAGCCACATCGTGATGGGATGCAAGCAGCTTCGCACTGACGTGAACTATGCATGGCCAAATGCTGAGATTGCCGTGATGGGTGCCAGCGGTGCTGTAGCAGTGCTCTACGCCAAGGATGCCAAGACAGCTGAAGACCCCAAAGCCTTCATGGCAGAGAAAGAGCAAGAGTACAGCGACCTCTTCGCAAATCCCTATCAGGCAGCCAAATATGGATACATCGATGATGTCATTGAGCCACGCAACACTCGCTTCCGCATCTGCCGTGCACTGGCCCAGCTTGCCACCAAGCGCGAAGGACTGCCTGCCAAGAAGCATGGCAACATTCCAATGTAAGAAAAGACACCAATTAGAAAGATTATGGGAAAAGCAAACAATGAAGTGTATGCTGCCATTGCACTCGCCTTGCACGAGTTTCAGGGCAATAACGTACACGACAAGGAAACCGGCATTATCACTATTAAGGAGCACCACTCCGACTGGTCTTCCCGCATGTTGACAATGACCCAGCATCCTTAACAACAAAAAACCATGAAAGTATGAAAGAGTACAAGTATATTATCAACGGAACGCAATACAACGTTCAGATTGGTGACATCGTTGAGAACATTGCCAGTGTAACCGTCAATGGCGAGGACTTCAAGGTGGAAATGGAAAAAGAACCAGAACCCGAGAAGAAGAAGGTGGTGGTGAAGACCGGCGTGGCCAAGGCTGAGGCAGCACCCGCAGATGCTCCTGCCGCAGGACCCGTCAACACCAACAACGCAATGAAGGCTCCGCTTCCAGGTGTCATCACCGACATCAAGGTGGCTGTGGGAGACGAAGTGAAGGCTGGCGACACTGTCGTTGTGCTTGAAGCCATGAAGATGGCTAACAACCTCGACGCTCCCAAGGCTGGCAAGGTGACAGCTGTGCTCGTGAATGTTGGCGACAGCGTGATGGAAGACACTCCGCTCGTGGTCATTGAATAGACAAACGACGCAAACAACAAACCGTTGTTTCGCCAGATGCATACCCACTAAGAGAAGGGCACAGGCGCATGCCGTGTGCTCTTCTTTTTTGTTTACAACAACCCTCTTTTGAACACTTTTTGTTTTAAATTTTGCCAATAAAACCTTTGTTTTCTCTAAATTAAACAAAAACTTGACGTTTTCCCGTTTTTTTTTCGTACCTTTGCGCTGTAATTCAATATATTGAGCATTATGACAGCAAAGAAGATTTTGTTCATCAATCAGGAAATCTCACCGTACGTGCCCGACAGCGAACTCTCGCTCTTAGGCCGCAACCTTCCTCAAGCCATTCAGGAGAAAGGATATGAGATACGAACCTTCATGCCGAAATGGGGCACTATCAACGAACGTCGCGGACAGCTCCACGAGGTAATCCGCCTGTCAAGAATGATGCTTATTATCGACGAAACCGACCACCCGCTCATCATCAAGGTGGCTTCCATTCCATCCACCCGCATTCAGGTCTACTTCATCGACAACGACGACTACTTCAGCCGCCGTCAGATGGAAGCTGACGAGAACGGAACTGAGTACTCTGACAATGGAGAGCGTGCAGTATTCTTTGCACGCGGTGTGCTCGAAACCGTCAAGAAACTGCGCTGGGTGCCCGACATCATTCATTGTCAGGGATGGATGAGTGCCGTCGTGCCTCTCTACATCAAGACTGCTTACCACGACGAGCCTTGGTTTGCCAACACGAAGGTGGTCACGTCTCTCTTCAGCAAGGAACTCAAAAGCGACCTGGGAGAGAATTTCAAGCGGGGCGTTGAATTCCGAAGTGCCAAGTCGTCGCTCCTCAGCAAGTACAACGAGAAGTTCAACTTCCTGGAGCTGGGCAAGCTGGCCATCGACTACAGCGACGGCATCGTGGAGGCAGGCAACGAGGTGAATGCCGAGCTGCTTCAATATGCAATCGACAACAACAAGCCACTCATGAAATATCCTGGCGAAAGCAATTTCGGCGACGCCTACGACACCTTCTACGACCAGGTGCTGGGTAACGCAGAATAATCGTTTTTCAAAAAAACAACAGGTCTCACACAGACATTTTTCATTAAGAATCCACTTCAATGAAAGCAAAGACACTGGCGGCCTTCGTGCTGCTTGGAGCGTGCCTCGCCTCATGCGACGACACGACAGATACGATTGGAACATCACTGACGGATAACATGGACCATCTGCAGATAACGACCGACACATTCAATGTCGTCACCAGGTCAATCGTGGCAGATTCCGTTTTCTCACGCAGCACAATAGGCTATCTTGGAGCCATCAAGGACCCTGAGACCGGCGCAAGAATAACAAGCGACTTCATGGTGCAGTTCAACACCCTTGAAGACTACCGTTTCCCCGCCACCGACAGCATTGCAAGCCTGAAGGACGGAGAAATCATTGCCGACTCTTGCGACATTCAGCTCTTCCATTCCAGCTTCTTCGGCGACTCTCTGGCCACCATGCAGGCCACCGTCTACGAGATGGAGACACCCATGCAGGAGGGAATACGCTACTATTCCAACTACGATCCCATCGCCAATGGACTCATACGCAAAGACGGCATCTGCCAGAAAAAGACCTACACACTGAGCGACCAGAGTGTCAAGGACAGCCTCCGCGCACTCACCGACTACTCGGCAAGCATCCGCTTCGCACTCAACCAGCCATACACCGACAAGGACGGCAAGACCTACAACAACTATGGCACCTACATCATGCGGAAGTATTACGAGAATCCCAGCTATTTCAAGAACTCCTATAGCTTCATCCACAACGTCTGTCCCGGTTTCTATGTGAAGACGACTGGCGGTCTGGGCAGCATGGCCTACATCGACATCAGCTGGATCAGCGTGTATTTCCGCGTGAAGAACGGCGAAACCATCAAAGTGGGTGTGGCTCGTTTCTCGGGTACTGAGGAAGTGCTTCAGGCCACCCACATCACCAACGACCGCAACAGCATCACTAAGCTTGCCGCCGACCCGACATGCACCTATCTGAAGAGTCCTGCCGGCATCTTCACTGAGGTGGAGCTGCCCGTGAACGACATCACGCTCAATCACGTGAACGACACGCTCAACACCGCCAAACTGAAGTTCAGTCGCATCAACAACAACATTCAGGGAAGCAATACCCTCGACGTGCCCACTTCACTCCTCATGGTGGAGCGCGACAGCATGTACGTCTTCTTCGAGAAGGGAAAGAACATTGACAACAAGCAGACCTACGTGACAAGTTTCTCGGGCAACGCCTATACGTTCAGCAATGTGTCGGGCCTCATTCGCTACATGGCCGAGGCACGCGCAAAGGGACTGAAGGCAAATCCCAACTGGGTGGCCGAGCATCCCAACTGGAACAAAGTGGTACTCATACCCGTGAAGCTCACATCGAGCAACGGCAACGTTGTCAGAGTGACCCACGATATGTCGCTGGCCAGCACGCGGCTTGTTGGTGGAACGCAGAACCCATACGACGCGCTGAAGATGAGCATCATCTACAGCAAGTTCTCCAACAAATAGTTTCCCAACCCCCTGCCCGTCAAGGGAAGGCGGCAAAAAGAAGAGCTAAGAACACAAATGGCAGACAACTTCCTGGAACGTCACCGCGAGGAATACGAGGAGCGCAAGGCACGCTGGCTCAGCGGCAAGAACAAGCTCTCCACCAGACGCCGGCAGATAGAACGCCCCGACGACGAGTCATTGTAGCGGCGCCTCATCATCAGGACAAACCAGGAAAAGCTTACATAGAGAGGATGTGCCTAAAAGGGCACGTCCTTTTTTGTTTTATCACCCCACCCCATTCTGCGACCTCTGTCTGCGGAGTTTGTCTGGGAACAAAAAGAATCTCTAGAGGATTCATGCGTAAATAGGTTCTTTACGTCAAGAAAACTCTAGAGATTCTATTCAAAATTCTGGCAGAAGAATCTCACTTATCCGCCAGAAAGATTATTTCTTCTCGTCTTTCTTAGCCTCAGCGGCAGCTGGTTTTGCGCCCAGTCCCTTGTAGGCTTTGTTCAGTCCTGCAACCACCTCTTTGGTGATGTCGTAGGCCTTGTCGGCATAGAGCAGTCCAGCCTTGGTAACGATGAACGCATACTTCTTGCTCTTGTTGTACTGCTCGAGGAAGTGCTGGAGAGAGTCGTTGACAGCTGTCAGATACTCCTGCTGCTTGGTGGCCAGCTCGGTGTCGAGGCGCTGTGCCAATGCCTGCAGGTCGCCGTTCTGCTTCTGCAGTCCTGCATTCACCTGCTCAGCCTGAGCCTGAGTATACTTGTTGTTCTGCAGGTCCTGCTGGAACTTGGCCGCTGCTGTCTGCAACGACTGCTGCTTCTGTGCGAGCGTGTTTCTTGAATTCTGTGCCTGCTTCTCAAGCGTCGGCTCCATGTCCTTGCAGAACTGATACTGCGACTGAATGGAGTCCATCTCTACATAGGCGATTTTCAGCTCGGCGGGCGCAGCAGCCTGAGCCTTCTCGTCCATCTTCGGTGCCTGGTTGTTGCACGATGCCAGGGCACAAACGGCGGCCATGGCAACAAATAATGATTTCTTCATTTACTTTTACTATTGATTGATTTTCTGATTATCTCGCTTTTCTCCCTCATCTCACGGTCTTGATCCATCACGCAGTGAATGCCGCGCTTGCGCATCTCCTCGCTGTCGTGAATATGGAACGACTTGAACTGTCCGTTCTTCCTCAGAAGCAGGTTGACACACAGCAAAGCCATCCCGATAGCAATTATTAACACGCTGACGATGAGTGTTTCTGTCATTTTTCTTAACTATGTGGAAAATTCTTCGTATCTTTGCACATCGCAATTTGGATGCAAAGGTAATAAAAAGAAAAAAGGTGGGAAAGTAAAAACCGAAAAAAGTACACAATTATTAATAATATAAGTAAAATGATGACTGAAATTGAACTGAAACCTGCTTGCGTGTTCCAACAGTTTGCACGCATCAACCAGATTCCCCGCCCCTCAAAGCGCGAGGAAAAGATGATTGACTTCCTGAAGTCGTTTGGCGAAAGCCACCAGCTTGACACCGTTGTCGACGAGACTGGCAATGTAATCATCCGCAAGCCTGCCACACCAGGAATGGAAGACCGCGCCACCATCATCCTGCAAAGCCACATGGACATGGTGTGCGAGAAGCTGGTAGACGTGGACTTCGACTTTGACAAAGACGCCATTCAGACATACGTGGATGGTGAATGGCTGCGCGCCAAAGGCACCACGCTGGGAGCCGACGACGGCATCGGATGTGCCATAGAGCTGGCCATTCTCGATTCCAATGACCTTGTGCACGGACCGCTGGAATGCGTTTTCACACGCGATGAGGAAACCGGACTCACTGGTGCCGAAGGCATGAAGCCGGGATTCATGACGGGTGACATGCTCATCAACCTCGACTCTGAGGACGAAGGACAGATCTTCGTGTCGTGTGCCGGTGGCCGCAACACCACAGCCACGTTCCACTTTGACAAGGAACAGGCTCCTGCGGGTCTCTTCTTCCTTCGCGCATCGCTGAAAGGACTCATTGGCGGACATTCTGGCGACGACATCAACAAGAAGCGCGCCAACGCGTTGAAGGTCATGGCCCGTTTCCTCTACAAGGTACAGGAGAAATACGGATTGCGCCTGGCTTCGTTCAATGCAGGCAAGCTTCACAACGCCATTCCTCGCGACGGCGTCGCTGTGTTTGGTGTACCTTCCAATGTCAAGGAAGAGGTGAAAGCCGACTGGAACATCTTCGCCTCTGAGGTGGAAGAGGAGTTCCATGTCACCGAGAAGACCATGTATTTCGCCATGGAGAGCGCAGAAGCCGAGCCTGTGCTGCCGCTGGAGGTGAGCACGCGTCTGATACAGGCCCTGCAGGCTGTCGACAATGGTGTTTTTGCCATGTGTCAGGATGAGGAAATCTCATGGCTGGTGGAGACGTCGAACAACGTGGCCAGCGTAGAGACACGCGAGCATGAGGTGGTGGTTGTAGCTTCTCAGCGCTCAAATGTAATGAGTGCCCTCGACAACCAGGCCGCCACCATCAAGGCCGTGTTCCAGCTGGCTGGCGCCGAAGTGGTGCAGGGCGACGGCTATCCGGCATGGAGAATGAACCCCAACAGCAAGCTCACGGCCCTCGCCGTGGAGAGCTACAAGAAGCTCTTCGGCAAGGACCCCAAGGTGCTGGGCATACATGCTGGCCTGGAATGTGGACTCTTCTCCGAGAAGTATCCCAACCTCGACATGGTAAGCTTCGGTCCTACCCTGCGCGGTGTGCACTCACCCGATGAGCGACTCCACATCCCCACCGTGCAGATGGTGTGGGATCACCTGATGGACATGCTGAAAAACGTACCCGCAAAAGTATGAGAAGAAGCATCGTTTCACTGACAGCCATGGCCTTCGTGGCCATGGCCCTGTTGTCGGGTTGTGGCGAAAAGCAAAAGGCTGAGGGCATTGTCAAGGACTTTCTCAACGAAAACCTGACAAGCCAGCCTGCATATATTTCGTGCGACCGCCTTGGAACCACCAGCCGCATCGACGACCAGGCCATCCTGAGACTGCAAGAGTCGACCGCCAAGAACGACCCCATCTTCAAAAAGCCTGTGAAATATGGTGCCTACAAGCAGTTGCCCGAACTGCGCTACACCCGCACAACCATCGTTCTCGGCACTGACACTTTCGTCAGAACCGTCTACCTTCACCCCGAGTTTCGCGACGACGGCGTGATGGCAGTCAAGGAAAACTGACACGCATCGCTGTCGAAAGCCAGCATGTACCAAGACAAAAGAAATAGCCCCTGTTTCGCGTATCACTACGCCTACAGGGGCTTCGTTAACCTTAAAAAACTACCTATCGATTGAATTCTTCACGCTACGCAAGCATCTGCGCCACGTATGTTCTCATTTCCTTGCGCGCTTCACCGAGCTGATACTCCACGCTCTTATAGTTCATTTGCAACGCCTTGGAAATCTCTTTCACTTTCATTCCCTCAAATACATTCATACTATACAATTGACGCTGCTGACCGGAAAGCCTGACAATGCCTCGCTCAAGCAGCTGCATCATCTCGGAAGAACTGTAGATGGTCGCCACATCGTTGGCCTGCGTCTGGGGATGAGAAGTCAGGTAATGCTCAAACTCATCGGCTGAACGACGACGCCGCCAATAGTCATAAATCAGACGCTGCGCAATGGTGTACACCAATCCCGGAAGCGTGACAGGGGTTATCATCTTGTCGCTTCGCAGCAATCTGAGAAACGCATCCTGCACTATATCCTCGGCAACAGCAGCCGACTGCAACTGTCGCTCTACATATCCGACCAACTCGTCGCGGTGACCGGCGTAGTATTCAGAAATAATGCTGAATGCATGGCTATGTTCTTTCATGATTCCTTGCGGAGGATTCTTAACCACCGCAAAGTTAAGAAAAAAATCTTTTTGTCACATCATTTTTGTATATAAAAATTGTGAATGAAACATTTTTACATTCTTTTGGTTACATTTGACCAATTGTTTCGGATTTGGCACGATGTTTGCAATTGTGTAGATGTGAATTATAAAACAAGACAATAATATGCAAAAAGGAAACATCGGGGTTACAACCGAGAACATCTTCCCCGTCATCAAAAAGTTTCTCTACAGTGACCATGAGATATTTCTCCGTGAAATGGTGAGCAACGCCGTCGACGCCACCCAGAAGCTGAAGACGCTGGCCGACCGCGGCGACTTCAAGGGTGAACTGGGCGACCTCACCGTTCACATCGCCCTCGACGAGAAGAAAGGAACGCTCACCATCAGCGACCGAGGCATCGGCATGACCGAAGAGGAAATAGACAAGTACATCAACCAGATTGCCTTCTCAGGCGTCACCGACTTCCTCGACAAGTACAAGGACAATGCCAACCAGATTATCGGCCACTTCGGACTGGGATTCTACTCGGCCTTCATGGTGTCGAAAAAGGTGGAGATCATCACGCGCAGCTATCAGGAAGGGGCCAAGGCTGTGAAGTGGAGCTGCGACGGCAGTCCGGAGTTTACCATCGAAGACGCAGAGAAAGAAGACCGCGGCTCTGACATCATCCTCTACATCGACGACGACTGCAAGGAATACCTGGAGAAGGCACAGATTGAGCAGCTGCTCCAGAAGTACTGCAAGTTCCTGCCCGTTCCCGTGGCTTTCGGAAAGAAAACCGAATGGAAGGACGGCAAGCAGGTGGACACAGAGGAAGACAATATTATAAATAATGTGGAGCCGCTGTGGACAAAGACGCCATCGACCCTGAAAGACGAGGACTACAAGAACTTCTATCGCACGCTCTACCCCATGCAGTTCGACGAGCCATTGTTCTGGATTCACCTGAACGTTGACTACCCGTTCAATCTTACAGGTATCCTCTATTTCCCGCGCATCAAGTCGAATCTCGACATCCAGCGCAACAAGATACAGCTCTACTGCAACCAGGTGTTCGTCACCGACCAGGTGGAAGGCATCGTGCCTGAGTTCCTCACACTGCTCCATGGTGTGATTGACTCGCCCGATATTCCCCTTAACGTCAGCCGCAGCTATCTGCAAAGCGACCGCGACGTGAAGAAGATTTCCACATACATCACCAAGAAAGTGGCCGACCGGCTAAACAGCATCTTCAAGGAAGACCGCAAGCAATATGAGGAGAAATGGGACGACCTGAAAATCTTCATCAACTACGGAATGCTGTCGCAGGAAGACTTCTACGACCGCGCCAAGGACTTCTGCCTGATGAAAGACGTGGACGGAAAGTACTTCACGCTGGACGAATACAAGACGCTCATCAAGGACAACCAGACCGACAAAGACGGCAACCTGGTCTATCTCTATGCAACCGACAAGGAGGAACAGTACAGCTACATTGAGGCTGCACGCCAGAAAGGCTACAGCATCCTGCTGATGGACGGCCAGCTTGACACTCCGACCGTCTCGATGTTTGAGCAGAAACTGGAAAAGAGCCGGTTCACACGCGTCGACGCCGACATCGTGGAGCGCCTCATCGTAAAGGAAGATGCACCCAAGAGCGACCTCGACGCCACACAGTCTGACAATTTGTCAGAGGCCTTCCGCTCACAGATGCCAAAGCTCGAGAAAGCAGAATTCATGGTCGAGGTGCAGTCGCTGGGCGAGCAAAACCAGCCTGTCATCATCACTCAGAGTGAATACATGCGCCGCATGAAGGACATGAGCCGCTACCAGCAGGGCATGAGTTTCTATGCCACCATGCCCGACTCCTACAACCTCATCCTCAATGCCGACCACCCGCTCGTGAAGCGCGTACTCGACGACGAGACCAAGGCTGTGAGCGAAGCACTGAAGCCCATCGAGAGCGAGATTCGCGGACAGCAGGCACGCGTCGATGTGCTGCGACAGGAGCAGAACAAGAAAAAGTATGACGAGATTACGCAGGAGGAGAAAGACGACCTCGCTGCCAGCGAAAAAGCCCTCAACGAGCAGAAAGACAAGAAGAAAGCCATCATTGCCGACTATGCCAAGGGCAACAAGGTGGTTCACCAGCTCATCGACCTGGCCTTGCTGCAGAACGGCATGCTGAAGGGCGCTGCCCTCGATGCCTTCCTGAAGCGTTCCGTCGAGCTCATCTGACCCTCACCCCTAAGCAGACTCTTGGCTACCCAAGGCCTGAAGCCTGCATAGCTCCATGGCGACAGTCAGCCCCAAACACCACGTGTGCAAGGGCGACTGTCGCTTTTTTGTTTCCAGCCCCTGGCCTTACGCCGAGAAATATACCCTTGAAAAAAAGTTACACGAAAAACATAAAATATCCAATAATATTTGTTAAACCGTTTTAAGAAGCGATACAACGTAACAAGAAAACATGTATCTTTGGCCCAGATTTTATTCAACTATTATTTTTTAACTAAAAAGTGTTTTAACATGAAGAAATTATTCATTCTGGCTATTGCAGCCGCTGGTATGACATTTGCAAGTTGCGACAACAAGGCTAAGGCTCCTGAAGCAATCGACACTACTGAAGTTGTTGACACGCTGGCCGTTATGACCGAAGAGGCCAACACCGCTGCCGACGAGGTTATTGCTGCGCTCACTGACAACATCGAGAAGAAGGATGCCAGTGCCATCGAAGCCGCTCTGAACACTGTGAAGGAGAAGATCAGCGAGTATCTCGCTAAGAATCCTGAGGTTGCAAAAGAGTATCTGGCAAAGGTTCAGAACTTCATCAAGGAGAACAAGGAAAAGATCACTGCCGCTGTAGGCTCTGTTCCCGCTGTTGCATCTCTCGTGGATGGCATTTCCAACATTCCCACCGAGACTGTTGACGGTCTGCTGGGTGCTACCGACGCCTTCAAGGCTCTGGGCATCGACGCTTCTGCTACCGTGAAGGACGCTGCCGCATCGGCCGGCGACGCTGTTGAGGGTGCCGTGGAAGGTGCCAAGGACGCCGTTGAGGGTGCCAAGGATGCAGCCAAGGACGCTGCCGACAAGGCTGTGCAGGATGCCAAGGACAAGGCTGACAAGGCCGTGCAGGATGCCCAGGACAAGGCTGGTGCCGCTGTCGACAAGGCTGCCGGTGATGCTAAGAAGGCTCTTGGTCTCTAATGTAATAGTCAGAAAAAGAAACACCGAATCGAGTAGGAGGAAAATGAAATAGTTTTCCTCCTATTTCATTTTCCGTCCTCTCACACCACCGCACGTGCGGTTCCGCATACGGCGGTTCTTAACACGGATGCAATTTCACATAGTAATCCATTAGGCAGGGATAGC
>JAFWQE010000063.1 GCA_017509155.1 Prevotella sp. | reverse complement strand
GGGAGTTTAGGAGTTTGGAAGTTTGGGAGTTTGGACAATAGTATATTTGCGGCGACCGCACTAAAACTATCGTCCAAACTCCAGCGGCTGAAAGCCGCGGACACTCCTAAACTCCTAAACTCCTGAGACATGCGAAACTTGTATTCTGTTATTATTCTTCTTCAGTTACGGGGAACTCCATCAGGTATGCCTTGATGAATTCGTCAATCTTTCCGTCCATCACGCCGTCGACGTCGCTGGTCTGATAGTTGGTGCGATGGTCTTTTACGCGCCTGTCGTCGAAGACGTATGAACGTATCTGACTGCCCCACTCTATCTTTTTCTTTCCTGCTTCAATCTTGGCTTGCGCCTCGAGTCGCTTCTTCATGGCACGGTCGTAGAGCTGCGATTTCAGCAGGAGCAGCGCCTCCTCCTTGTTCTTAGGCTGGTCGCGCGTCTCGGTGTTCTCGATGAGGATCTCCTCTTCCTCGCCCGTGTCGGGGTCGGTGTACCAGTAGCGAAGTCTTACTCCCGACTCCACCTTGTTGACGTTCTGGCCGCCGGCACCGCTCGAACGGAACGTGTCCCACGACAATTTGGCCGGGTCTACATACACCTCGATGGTGTCGTCGACGAGTGGTGACACGAACACCGACGCGAAGCTCGTCATGCGCTTTCCCTGCGCATTGAACGGACTGACGCGCACAAGCCGGTGCACGCCGTTCTCGCTCTTCAGGTATCCGTAGGCATACTCTCCGCCCTCTATCTCCATGGTGACGCTTTTTATTCCGGCCTCGTCGCCGTCTTGCAGGTTCGAGATGGTCACCTTGTAGCCGTGAGCCTCAGCCCAGCGCATATACATACGCATGAGCATCGATGCCCAGTCCTGACTCTCGGTGCCGCCGGCTCCCGAGTTGATTTTCAGTACGCAGTCCATGGGGTCTTCCTTCTGTCGCAGCATGTTCTTCAGTTCCAGGCTCTCTATGGCCTCTATGGCTTTGCGGTAGTCTTCGTCCACCTCTTCCTCAGTCACCATCTCGTCGTGGTAGAAGTCGAAGGCCAGCTGCAACTCGTCGGCCATGGTGCGCACTTCCTTATATCCGTCGAGCCATTTCTGAATGTCCTTCACCTTCTTCATCTGCTCGCGTGCGCGCTTCGGGTCTTCCCAGAAGTCGGGAGCCTGTGTGCGCAGGTCTTCCTCCTCAAATTCTATCTGCTTGCGGTCAATGTCGAGGTAGCGGTGCAACTCATCGGCACGCCTGAGCACGTCCTTCAGTTGGTCCTGTGTAATCATCTTGTTACTTGTTCTTTGGCGCAAAGGTACGACTATTTTTTGATATCTTCCCTTTTTTTCGGGATTTATTTCTCGAAGGCGGCATATTCCATCTGTCATTGACGCCTGAAGAACGCCACGTGCACTGATGTTTTCACAAACGAACTGTACTGAACAGAACGGGGTCGGCACCCCGTTCTTTCAAATATCAGAAGATAATCTGGCACTTTGCCATAAAAAAATATTAGTGTCCGCTAAAACATCGCCTTTTATCTCCTACGCCCTTATCCATCATAGTTCGGACATAAAGCAGAACAAGGGGCTTGTCAAAGTCTCGAAGAGACGAAAGAACACAGACGGGGGTGTTAGCCCCCAGTAATGATGCAACAACAAAGGAAGCTCAGAAATCTGACAAAGCGAATTAATAGAACCCACCATATAAAAAAAACTAGAAAAACCTTGCGGAAATTGGCGCTTTCCACAAGATTTTTCTAGATTCTTTTATGAGCAAGATGCAAAGGGCTGACTACGGAGTACGCGGACTCACCAATGGCAAGGCGGAAAGAAAGGGACTCCCATTGCCACCACTGCCGCAACACGGCCGCCCAGACTCACTTGTTGAGGTATTTCCGATTGTTTCTGATGACGATGCCCTTCGCGTACGGAAGTGTGCGGTACCCTTGCACGTTGTAGACTGGTGTATCGACGGACTGTTCAGGCGTGATGGCAATCGATGTGGGAACGGCATCGGAAGACAAGTCGATGTAATACGGATCGGAAGCCTTCCCGATGCGTGCATTGATGGTGTAGAGCAGCTGCTGGTCCACCTCATAGAGGTTTCCATTGACAAAGACCATGAAGCGCAGCGGCTCGCCATTGGTATCACCATAGACCATCACCATGAACAGGTCGGTGTAGGAGCCGGTATCTAAGAGAACGTCCTTGCCACGCAGCTCGTTGCCTTGGTAGACAGCAACGATTACGTTGTCGGCCTTGGTAAGCACTTCGCCATCCAAGCGCACCTGTCCGGTTATAACCATGCTGTTGGCATATTGATTCTCATCGACCGCTGGGAACGGATCGGTAGCCTGAGCGGCCAGACGGGCACTCCCCAGTGTGAGGAGTGCCAGCAGGCTGAAAAATTTGCTTAAATGTTTCACTTTCTCTTGATTTTCTTTTGTCCGTTGATAATGTAAACTCCCTTCTTCAGGCTGTTTGCCCTGTTGACCTTTCGGCCAGAGAGATCGTAGATGGTGTCGGCACTGCTGTCATCAGCATTGTATTCAAGTATGCCAGTGGCTGTGCCGAGGTCTATCACAAAGGGAGCCCTGGGAGCGCCGCAGGCGGTGTCTGTGACATAGCTGATGGTCTGTGGCAACAGGTAGGTGTGCTGTCCGTCAAAGATACGGATAGTCAGCATGCAGGGCGTATTGCCGGGTACTGTGACACAGAGCCTGCCTTCGGCATCGGTCAGGGCTGACTGCCGGCATTCCTCGTCGGCGAAGAAACCGACTTCAGCGTCTGCCACGGGCATGCTGCCGTCCACCACTTGTGCCACCACCACCATGTTGCCTTCATAGAGTGAAGGATCTACGGGGCTGAACTGTGAACTTGCAGATGCGAGGTGGCGAGGTGCGTGTTGCGAGGTGCGAGGAATGCTTGCAGACGGATAGATAAACTGGCTGTTGGATGTACTGTAGATCATGTATCCCTTGCCGGGTTCCATCGATCCGAGCGAACCTACCCATTCAAAGTCATCATAGTAGGCAGCGCCACGCTGACTCTTGATGATGTCGTCGGGCTTCACATCCCATCCAGCCAGTGCATCGTCGAGACTCATGGAGTTCAGTTGGTTGTAGCCAATCCAGTTCCAACCTGTCTTCAGCACAACGGGCGATGTCTTTGCATCGACACGACTTCCGGTGACTTTCAGTGTGGTTGCTGCATTTGTCTGCACCATGTACATCGTAGTGTTGTCGAGCGTCATGGGTTTGCCGAGCCACTCGCCTTCGTATTCCATGTATTCACCCTTGCCCTTGATAAACTCTATGGCGGTGTTGTCGCTGAAGAGTGCGGGCACGCTCATGTCGTCAGCTGTCACGCCAAGTGATATCCAGTTCCATCCGCGGGCGAGCATGATTTCCTGCTCTGCCATGTCGACAGCCGAGAGCTGGAGCGGGTCGCTGTAACGTCCCACGACGGCAGACGGGTCGAACGACGGCTGGCACTCGGCTCCGTTGAGGCTTGCCTTCACTACAGGATAGGTGATACCGGTGGAAGCATCGTAACACTTGAACTGCAATGGTTTGCCGGTTTCCTCGTTGTTGCCGTAGACAATGATTGTGGCGAAGTGCCTGTCATAGCGGCTGCGGTATTCGAGATGTGCCGTGCCGCGGCATACATCATCGATGAACACGCCGACGTAGTCATCGCTGTCACTGCTGGGCGTACCCAGGATGTCGAGTGCTGCCATGATAGTCATGGTGTTCTCATACTCATCAGGATTGACGGTCCATGTCGGTTCTTCACCTTTCACCTTCACGTTGATGCTGAGCGGTGTGGCAATGTCGTCGTTGCCCGTGAGATAGATAGTCGTCTCATAGTTGCCGACGGGCGTCGACTTGTCGATAGTGAACGTAACCGCAGTCTCTGCCTGCGGGTTTGTCTGTCCGCTCTCGGTGCTTGCCTTGAGCCATTGTGGCAGTCCGCTCAATGTCCATAGCTGTTGCTGTCCACCCTTGTTCAAGATGGTTGACGTAATGGTGGCTCCAGTGTTTTGAGGAATTGTCAGGTTGATTTCATCCTCGTCCCACACCAACTGTTTCCGGCTGACGTATGCCGACCAGATGGCTGGTACGGAATAGTTGCCGTTGACATCACGCAGGTCGCGTACGACAAAGTTCAGCGTGCATCCTTCTATGGTGGCAGCATCTTCATCGATGTCGATGACAATCTTGTTGTCCGAAGCCGTGTAGTTGAAGCTGACGTTGGTTTCTGTGGGTTTGGTGCGCAATGCAGGAGCCTCATCTGTGTAGCTGAGCGTGGAGAGCGGGGTGAGGCCAGCGTAGAGTTCAGCACTATGGCCGCTTCCTGTGAGGTCGGCTGCCGTACCAACGGTCACGACCTGACTGAAATCATCAACCTTCTTGGTCTCAAACGGATAGTAGGCTAGCAGGCCATCTTCACTGCCCGTGAGGCGTACCTTGCGGTTCTTGGCCAACAGGTCACCATTGAGCGTTGCTCCCCAGACACGCACCTCATCAATCTGTCCTGTGAAGAAACGATTGAATTCATACTCCCCATTTTCAGCACTGAAGGTGGTGCGCTGTGCTCCCACTATCATAGCATTGGTGGCGATTGAACCCACGTTCTTCGACTTGGTGGTCAGCTTGCGTTCTCCGTCGACATACACGGCGACAGCTCCCTGCCGCAGTACGTTGAGGGCAACGTGATGCCATGCGTTGTCAAGAATGTTCGTGGCTGAAGTGGGCATTGAAACCTGCTGATCGACGGGTCTGAAGGCATCCAAGCCTGTCAGCTGCAAGGTGCCGTTGGCTGTCGTCCACAGTGCTACGTCGCCCATCTGAATCAGCTGTGCATCGCCGGTCTGCTTGTCGCCACGCACCCAGAACTCCACGGCGTAGTCGTCGGCATTGAAGATGCTCAGTTCCGACGTATTGATGGAGAGGTATTGCTGATTGTCCAAGGCGACGGCCTTGTTCACATTGTTCAGATACCACGTTTCGTCCTCCATCTTCATGTGGCGGTTGCGGGCATAGTCGGTGATGACGGTTCCTTCGCCTTCATTCATCTTCCAGTAGCCGATGAGATGCGGTGTGGCCGGGTTCTTGGTGAGAGTACGCTGCAACAGAGCACTGCTCAGATCGTGTGCTTCGTCCCACAGCAACACCTCGTGCATGGCACCGTTGGCCTGTTTGCCGACAGCCAACGGACCGTTACCCTCATAGGCTGGCACCGTTTGTCTGGTGAAAAGATCGATAGTCTCGGCGTCAACGGCGGCAGCAGCGTTCAGTTCGCCACCGACTTCCGTTTTCCTGTAGCTCATAGTGAGGAATGTCCACCTACCTGTCGGCAGGCTGTTCAGCGATGTGTAGCTTTCACCGCCAATGTCTACCACCAGTTTGTTGGAGGCATCTACACTGACCGTGAATTTCGATGCTCCCTGTCCATGGCACAGGAGGGTTCCCTCTCCGTCGATATTGACCCAAAGGTCGGCAGAGAAATCCTTGCCAGCGAGCGAGATGGACGTCTCGGTTTCTGCCGTGGTCTGTGTGTTGCTCATGCGCAGGGCCGTTTCGTGGGCCACGGTGGCACCATTGAGCACACCGGTGATGCGGAAGTTGGCTTCCTTGGTAAGCTCACCCTTGATGAAATCCTCGTTGAAGGTGACGCTCAGATCATCACCGGCATCGAGGATGCCGTCAGTGGGTTCTGGTTGTCCCAGCGGGCGCGGGCGGTCCGTATCCTTGGTGAGCGTCAGTTCGTTGCTGGGCAACGTGACTTCAGCAGTGCCGTAGGTGCTCACTGAGACCACACGGAACTGATACTGCCCGTCGGAATAAGCTGCCATAGGCAGCGTGTAACTGACGCTAGCTCCGCTGGCCGGCAACAGTTCGTTGTTGTTGGTCACGTTGGCTTTGTCGGTGACGTATTCGTGCAGCAATGTCCAGTCGGATGCGCCCTGTTTCCTGAACTGCAGACGGAAAGCCTTCAGACCGCGATACGTGCGATCGAAATCGCGGAAGGTCAGCGTGAGGTCGGTGCCTGTCTGCGTGTTCATCAGCGTGTTGCTCAGGGCGAGCGTGACAGGCGACGATGAAGGCACGAAATGAGCCGATATGGACACCTCGTCGAAGATTTTATCAGGTTCGAAATCGGCGCAGAAGACAAGTTTGATGTCCTCGTAGTCAAGTATGCTCGTGTTCGACTGCTTCAGCTGCAGCGACTTGGTGAGCGTCTCACCTCCCGGTACGAGGAACATCTGTCCTTCGCCCAGGGCCTTGCCGTCGATGGTAATGATGGCACCGTCTGGGTTGGTGACGTCGTCAACAATCAGCTTATATGCCACGTCAGTATTTGTCTCCGAAGCATTGCCCAGGCGCAGCGTGAAGTTGGCAGCGCTGCCCGAGGGGATGTCGCTCACCACTGGCACGTCAACGTCAATCTGTGGCTTCTCAATCTGCATGGTGGCTTCCATGATGACTGTGCCGGGATCATAATACTGGGTGACCACCTGACCCTCGTAGGGCTTACTGGTCTGTCCGCCGAGGGTGCGGAAGATGGGGCTGTAGTTGCCAAATTGGTAGACGTCTACAGAGATGGCGTCGTTGTAGTCGTCCATTGACTCGGTGTTGGCGTCGTCGTTTAACGTGTATTCGAAGGTCGCACTCTTCTGGTCCTCCCATCCGTTTATCCAGTGCGTACCGCCACCGAGCTCATTTTCTATCTCCATCGTATAGCCCATCTTGTTGACACCAAAGCCAAACTGATTTGCCACGACTGATACGCAAGTGTATTTATTGTCGTGCACATAGCCGTCGCTCTCATCAGTTTTCGAGGTGTAGGTCATGCTCGTTCCGCTGTCGATGGAGTAGTTGTGGGCTTTGCCTTTCGATTCCAGTTCAGAGCGCTTGTCGTGGGCTTTCACTTTTTGCTCCTCGTTAGTCTTCAGATGATCTTCCCAGGTAGCGATCTGGCTGTTTATCCACTCAACGCTGTCCTGAAAGACCTCTGTACTGTTACTCGGGATGATCATCTTGTACGACGGACCTTCAGACGATGGTTCTTTGGTAGCCTGGTTTTTCCATACGACCTCGTCGTGGTTGCTGGTGCCGAACTTCGGGTCGTCGGGCGAGAGGGTAGTGACATAGATGGGCTGGTCGGTGGTGTTGGTGACTGCCGACACATCAGGCACAGTGATCAGCTTGTTGTTGCGAAGTTTCTTGAAGTTAGGTATGAGCTCGTTCTTGATGTATCTCTGCGTGTACATAAACACCGTACCGTATTCCATACCCACTGTCATAGCGTCTCTCAGGTCGAGTACAACGTCATTGGTTCCCTCATTGCGATGGAAATTCACCTGCCTCGACTTGCCGAAGAGGAGGTTGGTGGAAGAACCGATGAAGACGTCGCCGTCAGCTCCCACGAATCCCGGGTCATCAGAGGTACTGATTGCGCGTTCGGTCGTGACGGTGCGTGACCATGTGTCGGCATTCTCACCTTCCGATACCATGTGGAAACCGAGCTTCAAGTCGTCTTTACTGCTTACCTCATTCAACATGAATGCTCCTAGGCCGCCGACACCATTTGTAGTCTCAAATCCAAAATGCTTGGTTACCGTAGTCTTATCGTCCCATTTCCATACGCCTCCCGTGCTATGATGATCGATGCGCACGGTTCCTTTGGTCCATGTGGTCTTTGACTGCGAGCCTGGGGGGTCGCGCAGGATCATTTCGACCATGTCGGGACCTGCCGTCACGAAGTTGTTGCCCGTAGGCATGTCGCCCAGAATGATTCCAGCCAGTCCGCTGCCGCTCCATTGGTAGACGCGGTCGTCGATCTCGTATGATATAGATATTGTACGCGTGTAGGGCTCGACGATGTTAGGCAGTCCCGCCTTCCATTTGTAGGTGGCCTGTCCCAGGCTGTCGAGTGCGAGCTGGTTGCTCTGCATGTCTACCACCTGTCCCGGTTGTGCGCCGTTCTCACCATATACCTCCTGATTGCTGGAGAGGGCATTGTCGATGGTCACCACCACATTCTGCAGCGGCACGCGGTCGCTGCGTATGGGTGCATTCGCATCTTCATTGGTGTATTCCTCGTAGCCTTCGATGAGGAAGGTGTAGGGATCGCACATGACGAATACGGGGCCGCCATACTTATAGCTGACCTCGCCGTCATCGCCAACGCTGTAGATGTCGTCCACTGTCAACTTGCCGATGACATCCTCCAGCTCGTAGGTGTCGATACCGAAGGCCCCGTCGTCGTGGTCTTCCTGTGTGACGGTGAATGTTGGCTCACTGTGATACACCTGGCGCAGCAAGGTGTTGTAGTTATAGAACTCCTCCGTACCGTCCTCAGTAATCAGCGTGTCACTCAGTTCTATGTTGGGGTTGCTCATATCTATCGTCAGGGGCTCGCCAACGCTCAGTCCGCTCTTGACTACCTTCATCGACTGCACCTGATAGAGCAGTGGCGGCAGCATGGCCGAGAACTCGCCCGTCGCAGGGTCGGTCTGTATGAATACCTGGCGGCAGTGATCGGCGCCGGCACCACGATGAGCCGTGCTATGTATGCGCTCGGTGGCAGATGCCACGTTCACCTCCTCCTGGTTGGTGTCGTAGCTGTAGGATGTCTCCGTGACGTTCTTCACCACGTTCAAGCGATAGCGGTCGTTCAGCGGGGTGAGCACCAGCTCGGTGACGCCTATGTTGTTAACGCTCTGTCCGAAGCCCACAGGCTTCTCGCCCTCGACGACACCACCTACAACACGACCAGAGAAGTTCACCAGCGTCTCATCAACAAACTCCAGGTTTTTGATCTCGCGGTCGAAGGTAACCTTCGTTCCGACGTCCAGCGGGTCGGCGGGATAGCGGCCGTTGGCAGCGAACACATGTCCGCTCTTCTCCACCCTGATCGAGTGGTCGCCAATAGGCACGCTGATGGTGAACGTGCCGTCTTCAGCCGACAGAATCATGTTTCCTTCGCGTGAGCAGAGGTTGCCGTCGACGTAGAACTGTACGCCCTCCACAGGATAGTCGGTGCCGGCATACATGATTTTGCCGCTCACGGGGAACGACGACACGTCTTCGAAGTCAACGCCGCTATGGTTGAGCGACGACATGCTGACGTAGCGCGACAGATAGGCCGGCGAGAACTCGTGGATGCCCAGCGAGGGGATGATGGAGTAGTTGGTGCCTTCGCCCGAGAACGGCACGCCGCGCACCACGTAGTTGCCTTCCTGGTCGGTGTAGCCCATTAGGCTGAGCTGCGTCTCAGAGGGCACGTTAGTGGAGCTGGTGGCTGCCACCTTCATCACGCCGTGACGGCCGTTGGCCACGCCGTTCGACTTCGAGTAGTCGTAGGCGATGGTCTGTGCCTGCAGGCCCTCGTCCAGTGGATAATAGATGGCCAAAGAACCTTCTGAACCCGACAACGGATGGTTGTAGTTCTTCAGAATGTCATTCTCAGTGAGCGCCTTCGTGAAGAAGCGGAACTCGTCCACGTAGCCTTGGAATGTCGGTTGCTCCACATCGGGCAGGAAGGCCAGACGGATGGCATCAGCCTCAGCGCTGGGCGTCACCGCTCCTGTCAGCGCGCCGCCCGTGCGCAGTGTGTCGGCCTCAGCCACGTAGAAAGTGGCAGTCTGTGCTGTCTTGTTATAGACACACGTAAGATGGGTCCAGGCATCACCGGGGATGGCCACCGTAGATAACTGTGCTTCGTTGCCGAAGACAGTTCCGAGGATATACTGTCCCTCGCTGGGCGTCATCGTGATGCCAAACGTCTGATCGACGTCAAACAGGTGGTAGGCCGTGTCGTCGCTGTTCATCTCAGCACTGTTCGGATTAACGTATAGCTGCACCGAGAAGTCATTGCCCAGCAGACTGGAGATGCTCTTGTTGGTGGTGTTATACATCAGACCCGCGTCGGCTCCGCTAAAACGCAGCGACCGCATGGCACTGACCACATCGCCGTCTGTGTTGTTCTGTTTCAGCGTGACGCGTGCTCCCTGCACGGCAGTCCCCGTGCCATAGGTGATGCGCCCGCTGATGGTGCCGGTGGTCAGGCTGAAGCCGTCGGTCATCGTCTCCGACCCGTCGAAGCGCTCGCCATTGTGCATGGTCCACGCCAACACCCTATACTGGTTGAAACTGCCTGGCAAGGCCGTCTCGTCGTCGTAGCTATAGCTGCTGGCAGTGCCCGAGAGCGTGGTCAGCTCTATCCATTCATCATCATTGTTACTTCCTAGCGGGCGGCGTCCCACGGTGTAGTATGTCGTGCCTGTGCCCACCTGCTTTGCATCCCACCGCAGTTTCACCACGTTGCTGTAGGTGCCTCGCGATGCCGAGAAGCCGGTGAGGTACGACATGCCGTAAAGCATTCCCCACACACTGTCGCTGATATAGTCGCGCCCCAGGCAATTAAT
>JAFWQE010000062.1 GCA_017509155.1 Prevotella sp. | reverse complement strand
TGCCTGGCGATGTCTGTGATGCTAATGTAATCTATACCATCTTTTGACATAGTCTTGATAGCTACATCTTTAACGATAATCTCATTCTTCTTTGCCATAGGATAGTCTCTAATATAAATTATGTGTGCAAAGGTAGCATATAATCATGAGACAAAAGAACAAAAGGCGAAAAATCCCTCAAAAGTTTTGTTATCTCGCATATTCTATGTACCTTTGCCCCGACAAAGAACCATTGAAACAGGCTGGCGGCTCAGCGTCGAGTGGTCTTACAATACGCATATCGCGGCAGAATACGGAAATCAGAAGGTTTCCAAATTGTAACCTCGAAAATTGCGTTATCTCCCAAACCTCCGATAAACAAAGATGGTTTGAGATTTCTTCCAAAGTTACGAAAAAACGAGCAAACTGCAAAAGGAAAAAACTGTTTTTCTTTTCATCATAGACCGCTAATACCTTTTCGAAGAACGAGAATACTAATGCAAAACGCATGCTGAAAGTATTTGGACACAAAATCGGACAAAATCTAAATAAAAATACACGGGGGATAAAAGACTTATCGATGTTGAAAAGCCGAGAGTGCGGAAAGACGTTTGTCGGGCACACACGGGAGGTTTTGGGAACGATGAGTCGTTAATGGCACATTTTTATTTGATTTTCATCAGATTTTGTGTCCAAGAGTCCTTTTGCGCCGACTATTCACAAGTGTGCGATGGCGGGGAAAGATTAGAATGACTCAGGAGTGTTGGCGAGGTCTTTTTCGCATTCTTGAGGGCGGAGGAAGGGTGTCTGGTGGTGTTGGAGGGCGGTTTTATCGTGTTTCTTGACATAACATGGTGTTTTTCATCAACAAAAGTGGCAGCTTTGCTCATTAAAACTGCCACTTTCGCGAAAAGAATCCATTGATTTCGTTCAACAAATCCATTGATTTCGTTCAACAAATCCATTGATTTCGTTCGACGATTCCATTGGTTTTGTTTCTCCGAACTGCCGCTTTTGCTACACCCATCCATCGCTTTCACCGCTCGTTTTCAGCAGTTTTGTCTCGAAGTTCTGCCGTTAAGAAGAAACAGGCGTTTCAGTTTTCTTTGAAAAAAAAGTCTCTGCGGCATGCAGTCTTCTGTGGGGTTTTCGTATCTATATATAAAGGGGCACGTCGTCGCCCCCGAAACTGAGGGTGAATCGTCGTGCCCCTGTACGATGCAGGTTCTTGGTGAATGGAAACAATGTGTCCTTATGTCTACATGCGCTTTCGGATGTGCTTCTCGCCATTCTCGTCTGTGTATTGCTCAATGACGATTCCCTGATGCTGGGTGTTGTCGGGCAGGCGTCGCCCAGAGAGGTCGTAGCACTGGCGTTCCACGGGCTGGCTGGTCTCCATTTCCCGGATGCCGTCGGTCTGTGTTTCCGTGGCCTTCCACGCATCCAGATAGACATTGGTGCCCTCGGACACGACGATGTAGATGGTTCTGGCGCCACTGAACTTGGTGGCGTCCACATCGACCGTGTAGTCGTTCATGTCGCTTGACGAGATGTTGAAGGTGGCTGCAGCCTTGGCTCCCTTTCTGCCAATGCGAAACTCCACCGTGCCCTCACCCTTGGCACGCAAATGCAGCTTTGAGGCGCCGTTGGTGCCGAAGTCCACATAGCGCATCATCGTCCACGAGCCTGCCGACATCCTGACCTGCATGTTGGCTGATGCGTCGTTGCCCAAGGTGCTTATCGAGGTGTTCTTGGTGATGTTTGAGAAGTCCTCATAGCTGATGCCGCCACAGGTGGCCATGGTCTCTGCCTCCTGTTGCTGGTAGGGGTTCAACGTGCCGTTGGCCGATACGCCGACTCTGGTGAGCGTCATCTTGTTGATGGTCTGCGTGCTCTCGTTGACCGTTGCCTCGTCCACGCCGATGGAACGATAGCCCGAGGCGTCGCTGTCCATGGCACCTGCCCCCTTCATGCTCTGCTCGAGCAGTACCGAATGGTACAGAAGATAGTATTTGCCTTTGAACTTATGCAGGTGTGTATGGTTGTTTCCCCACCCCATGCCGAAGTTGCCTTCGTTGGGCACGTATTCCCCGCGATAGGTCCAAGAGTCGGGAACAAGGGGAGTGTCGCTGACCATGTAGCACATGCTGCACGTTGACGGGGCTGGCTGTCCGTTGCTCTTGGCATAGCTGCTCCAGTCGTCGCGGTCGGACCAAGAGGTGTTATAGGTGTATACGAACCGCCCGCCGATGATGTTCAGTTCGCTGGCTTCAAACAGATAGGGAGCGGGCATGTTGACCGCAGAACCGTCGAGTCCGGTCATCGAGGCGTTCAGCTTGGCGATGCGCGAATTGCCGGGCATGAGCTTGGAGCCCGACGCCTGTGGGTCGCCACCGCCGAAAGCAATCCAGGCCTCTCCGTTCTCGTTGACGACTGCTCCTGGGTCGAAAATCCAGTTGCAGGGCCTCACGCCGGGCGTGTCGCCATCGATCATCGGTTTCTTGAGCGGCGATGTCCAAGGGCCAATAGGCGACGAAGCCTTCAGCACACCGACACTGCCGCCGCTGTTGGCGAAGTAAAGGAAGAACTCATCCTCGCCATTGGCATTGGTGCGACGTACAACCGAGGGTGCCCACGATGCCGCGAAGCGCCAGCCCCACGAAGAGCACAGCTTGCCCACGTCGATGGTGCCGTGGAAGGTCCAGTTCACCATGTCGGCGGTAGAGAAGACCACCAACGACTTGATGTCGCCATAGCCGTTGCCGCCGGTCTTGCCGTTCTTGATGTACTGCTGGTTGTCGTTGCTGCCATAGACATAGAGCCGTCCGTTGTAGTCGACGGCTGTGGGGTCGGCACAAAAGACACATGGACTGATGGGGTTGGCCTCGCTCGATGGCTTGAATTCCTTGGCCAGAGTCTGTGCTCCTGCCTGCAGGCAAGTGGCCACGAGGGCAGCCGTAATGAATAGTTTCTTGTTCATGTCATTATTCTGTTTATCGTTTTCACGGCGCAAAGGTACAAAAAAAACGATGAAGCGAGAAGAAAACAAACAATTGTTTTGTCGAGCGTGAGTTTTTTGTGCGGTATGGGGGGAAAAGCGAAGGGAAAGTGTGGTTTTCTTTTAACTGTCGGAAGGAGATTTAAGAGTTTGGGAGTTTGGGAGTCTGGGAGTTTGGACAATAGTTCTTTCGGCTGAATGTAGCAGACAAAGTATCGTCCAAACTCCTAAACTCCCAAACTCCCAGACTCCTTAGACATGCGACAAGGTTCTTTTAGCTGTTCTTTTTATAGCTTTGCACGGCCCAGACAGCCATAAAGAGGCCAATGGCAAGGAGGGCGAACACCTGATGGGCGACATCGCGGAACGAGCCGCCACGGATAAACACAGTGCGGATGGCGTCGATGAAGTAGTGCATCGGGTTGACGTAGGTCGTCGTGTAGGCCCAGTCGGGCATGGAACGCGTCGGGGTGAAGAGACCGCTGAGCAACAAGATGCAAACGATGAAGAACCACATGACGAAGATGGCCTGCTGCATGGTGTCGGAATAGTTGGAGATGATGAGTCCCAAGGAAGAGAAAAACAGCGCCAGCAGCAAGGCCAGCAGATAGACAATCCACAAGGGGCCGGCAGGGGTGACGCCATAGACCAGCCAGGCGAGCAAGAGGCAGACGGTGACCACGAACAAAGCGATGAGCCAATAGGGTATCAGTTTGGAGAGGATGAAGGCCCACTTCGACACCGGCGTGACATTGATCTGCTCAATGGTGCCCGTTTCCTTTTCGCCCACGATGTTGAGCGTTGGCAGGAAGCCCGTCATGAGCATCATGACAATGGCCAGCAAAGCGGGAATCATGTAGAGCTTGTAGTTCTGGCCTTTATTGTAGAGGAGGAGAGTTGAAAGCAGGGAAGCACCACCTACGGCCCCCGAAGAAGCCCCCCCTACGGCCCCCGAGGGGGCTTCGTTAGTTCTGACGACAGAGGTCACGATTTGCGAAAGGTAGGCACTACCCATGGAGCCCTTTGTGCCGTTGACGGCGTTGGCGGCAATCAGGACCTTCGGCTGCAGACCCTTGGCCAGGTCCTTGCCGAAGTCCTGCGGAATGACCAGCACCACGTCGGCCTTGCCGTGTTCTATCTCCGCAATCGCCGCCTTGTAGGTGGGCTTCTGACCACCAAAGATGAAATAGCGGCTGGCCTCAATGCTGTGGACCATCTTCTGCGACGTGGTGGAACGGTCGTTGTCAACCACATCGACGCGGATGTTCTTCACCTCCATGCTCATCACCCAAGGCATGACGCACATGATGACGACAGGGAACACGAGGATGAGCTTAGGCAGAAACGAGTTGCGCCGAATCTGGATGAACTCCTTTTGAATGAGATATCTGAGTGTCATAGACTTTTCACTTATCACTTATCACTTGTCACTTATCACTTGTCACTTATCACTTGTCACTTATCACTTGTCACTTTTCCAACCGTGTGTTGAATTTCTTGAGTGCAATGGTGAGGAAGAAGACGGTGAAGGCGATGAGTATGGCCACCTCCCTGGCCACCTCGCTGATGCCGACACCCATAATCATCAGCTTGCGCATGGCCTCAATATAGTAGCGCGGCGGCACCACAGCAGCTATCCACTGCAGGATGGTGGGCATCGACTCCACGGGGAACATCATGCCCGAAAGCATCACCACTGGCATGAGAAGCACCATGGCGGAGAGCAGAAGGGCCACCAGCTGCGTCTGAGCGATGTTCGAGATGAGCAAGCCGAGCGAAAGGGCGAGAAGAATGTAGATCACACTGACGAACAGTATCCAGAACAGCGAGCCCTGAAGCGGGACACCGAGCACAAAACGGGACATCAGTAGGATGGTGACAAGGATGACAAAGGCCAGCACAAGATAGGGCACGGCCTTGGCAATAATGACCATCAGCGGACGCACCGGCGACACCAGCAGCACCTCCATGGTGCCGCGCTCCTTCTCTTTGACGATTGAGATGGAGGTCATCATGGCGCAGATAAGCATCAGGAGCATGCCCATGATGGCGGGTACGAAATTGTAAGCCGACTTCATCTGGGGGTTGTAGAGCATCTTGGTGTTCACCAGACTGCCCTGCATGTTCGTCAGCACGCCCTGGGCATAGTTGGTCCAGAGCTGCGCCATATTGGGGTCGCTGCCGTCTACAATCAACTGAATGCCTCCCTTTTTGCTGGCAAAGTCACGGCCAAAGACCACGGCCATGTCTGCTTTCTGACTGCGGATGAGCCGTTCGGCCTCCTGAGGTGTGGCTACAGTTGTCGTAATGGTGAAGTATTCCGACTGCGACAAGCGGTTGACGGCCGCCTGAGTCTGATGGTCGCTGTTGGCCATCACCACCACCGTGCGCACATTCTTCACATCGGTGCTGATGGCGAAGCCGAAAAGCAGCATCATCACCACAGGCATACCGAAAAGAATGAGCATCGTACGCTTGTCGCGAAGGATGTGCTTGCCTTCTTTTATGACGAATGAGAGGAACTGTTTCATCGATGCGTGTGATTCGTATATTTCGTTGTCTTAATCGCTGGAACGGACAGCCTGCCTTGCCAGGTAGGTGAACACATGGTCCATGTCTGGCTGATGGAAACGCTGTTTCAACTGGTCGGGCGTGCCGAGCGCGCTGATCTTGCCGTCCACCATGATGCTGATGCGGTCGCAATACTCGGCCTCATCCATGTAGTGGGTGGTCACGAAGACGGTGATGCCACGGGCTGCTGCGTCATAGATGAGTTCCCAGAACTGGCGGCGCGTTGCTGGGTCGACACCGCCTGTGGGCTCGTCGAGGAACACCACGCCAGGCTCATGGAAGATGGAAACGGAAAAGGCGAGTTTCTGCTTCCAGCCGAGGGGAAGCGACGAAACGAGGTCGTTCTTGTGTTCCGTGAACTTCAGGCGGCGTAGCAGTTCTTCGCTTTTCGCCTTTATCTCGTCACTCTTCATGCCATAGATACCAGCAAAGAGCCGGATGTTCTCGGCCACCGTCAGGTCCTCATAGAGCGAGAACCTCTGACTCATATAGCCGATGTGCTTCTTGATTTGCTCGTGCTGCGTGCGGATGTCATAGCCCACCACAGTGCCTGTGCCGCTGGTCGGCTGGCTCAGTCCTGTCAGCATGTGCATGGCGGTTGTCTTGCCTGCACCATTGGCACCGAGAAAGCCGAATATCTCTCCTTTCATCTCGCTGAACGAGATGTCGTCGACGGCATGGAACGAACCGAAAGCCTTCACCAGATGGGAGACTTCGATGACGGGGGAAGACCCGGAAGTGAAAGCCCCCCCTACCGCCCCCGAGGGGGCCTCGTTAGTTTTCTCGGCTGAGACTATAGTGTCCCCCTCGGGGGACGAAAGGGGGGCTTTCACCTCGGGGGACGAAAGGGGGGCTTTCACCTCGGGGGACGAAAGGGGG
>JAFWQE010000061.1 GCA_017509155.1 Prevotella sp. | reverse complement strand
TGGTGCATCGTGAAATACTGCTCGGCTATGAATCCCTCGTCGGTGCTGTGCTCCGTTGCCTCCTCCAGTATGCGGGCGTAGACGGGGTTCTTCAGATGCAGGCCATCGATGCTGAGGTCATAGCTGATGTACTGTGCCACGCTGAGGTTTATCTTGTCTCCGTCTTCCGTCTCCACGTCGCGGTAGATTATCTTCTCGCCGTGTCGCACCACCAGTTGCGCTATCAGCCGTTCCACGCGGTTTCCCTGTTCCTGAGGCGTTGCGGGTGCCAGCGGCTGGTCGATGGGACGTGCTGGCGTTTCCGGTGATATTGCTGCTGTTCGTTTCCCTTCGCTCTCGAGGTTCTTCCGTATGAACTTGTTCAGCGTTGATATTATCGTGGGCTCGTTGATGCCCAGACGCTGCACGCAGAGGTTGATGTATGTAGCGCGCACTATTTGGTCTTTTATCATGCTGATGCTCTGTATTATAGAGTTCACGGCCTCAGCCCGCTTTATAGGGTCGCTGACGCCGCGCAGCATGACGTCAATCTTGAAGTCGATGAAGTCTTGCTGGTGCTTCTCCACATATTCGCGGAAGTCCTTTGCGGTGTGCTTGCGCGCGAAGCTGTCGGGGTCGTCGCCGTCGGGCAGCAGCAGCACCTTGATGTTCATCCCCTCAGCGAGCATCATGTCTGTGCCTCGCATGGCGGCGTGAATGCCTGCCTCGTCGCCGTCGTAGAGCAGCACCACGTTGGGCGTGAAGCGTCTCAGCATGCGTATCTGATGCACGGAGAGCGCCGTTCCTGAGTTGGCCACCACGTTCTCGATGCCGCTTTGGTGCATTGAGATGACGTCGGTGTAGCCCTCCACCATATACACGCAGTTCTCCTTTGCTATTGCTTTCTTTGCCTGATAGATGCCGTAGAGCTGCTGTTCCTTGTGGTATATCTCGCTGTCGGGCGAATTGACGTATTTCTGCTGCACTCCCTTCGTTGCCTGGTCGAGTTTTCTTCCGCCGAATGCCACCACCTTTCCGCTGATGCCTATCCAGGGGAACATCACTCGGCCAGCGAAGCGGTCTATCAGCCGCCCGTCGTTCTCGCGCTTGTAGCAGATACCGGTCTTCACGAGAAAGTCTTCCTTGTATCCCTTCTGTAGTGCTGTTTGCGGCAGTGCCTCGCGGTCGGAGAGTGAGAATCCGAGGCGGAACTTGCGTATCGTGTCGTCGCGGAATCCGCGGCTACGGAAATACTGCATTCCGATGGCCACGCCGTCGGAATTGTTGTGCAGCATGTCCTCGAAATAGTCGGCAGCCCACTCGTTGACGATGAACATCGACTCGCGGTCGCTCTCTTGCTGCTTTTCCTCGTCGGAGAGTTCGCGCTCCTTTATCTCGATGTTGTATTTCTTTGCCAGCCAGCGCAGCGCTTCGGGATAGGTCATCTGCTCATGCTCCATTATGAAGCCCACGGGATTGCCTCCCTTGCCGCACGAGAAACACTTGCATATGCCGCGCGAGGGCGAGACGTAGAACGACGGGGTGCGCTCGTTATGGAACGGACAGAGGCCTTTGTAGTTAGCCCCTGACTTCTTCAGCGATACGAAATCGGACACCACTTCCACGATGTTCGCCGCTTCCATAATCCTGTCTACCGTCGGTCTGTCTATCATTGTTAATTACGGGTTTCTAATTTATAATTTTTCATCGCTTGCCGCAATCGCTTTCTCTGCTATCTTCTCGGCCTCTTCCAGTGAGCAGTAGAGCCGTCCGCCTGAGGCGTTCAGGTGGCCGCCGCCGTTAAAGTATTTCTCTGCTATCTTATTGCATGGGAAGTTGCCCACCGAGCGCAGGCTCACCCACACGAGGTTTTCTTTCTCGCTGTCCTCACGAAGTGATATCGACAGGCGCATGCCTTTTATCTGCAGCGGCAGGTTGACCAGTCCCTCAGCGTCGCCCTTGATGAAGTGGAAACGCTTGAAGTCTTGTCGCGAGATGGTAAAGTAGGATGCGTGACGGTCCTGGAACACGCGCATCTTCTGGTAGAGCACATATCCCATGAGCCGCATGCGCCACTCACTGTAGTTGTTGAACACGTTGCGGTATATCTTGTCCTTGTCGAAACCCTTTGTCAGCAGCTGGCTGATGATGAAGAATATCTCGGGGCGCGAGGAGTTGAACGTGAAGCCGCCGGTGTCGGTCATCATGCCGCAGTATATCTGCACGGCCTCTTTCTTCGTCATCTCCTCGAAGCCGCCCAACTGCCAAATCACGCGGAACAACAACTCGCAGGTGCTGCTCATCTCGGGATGAGATATGCACAGAACGGTGTCGATGTCTGGTTCGGGGTGATGGTCTATCATCACCTTTTTTGCTGGCGATGCTGTAAGCAGAGGGCTCATCTCGGTGCCTAAGCGGTCGGCGCGGTTGAAGTCGAGGCAGAACACCAGTTCGGCATTTGCCAACGCTTCCTCTACTGTTTCCTTGTGCTTGTCGTATCTCACTATCGTCTGCGAATCAGGCAGCCATTGCAAGAAATCGGGGTAGGCATCGGGCACTGCTATTGTGGGTGTCTTGCCGTGCTGCTTGAGGTACTCGCCTAGAGCAAGGCACGATCCAAGAGCGTCGCCATCGGGGTTCTGATGACAACATATTACAATCTTATCCGACTGCCCTATAAGGTTTTTCAGCAAGGCAGCCTCTTCTTCTTTCAGTAATTCTATCTGCATAGTGTTTGCAAAGTTACGATTTAGTGAGCGAAAAACCAAATATATTTCAGATTTTAAGTGATGTTTGATTTCACTGTTCATCATGTTTTGCAAGGCGGAATAGGCGTGTTGCAGCCAAATCAGCCTTCATTGCTTTCTGCTATTTGTGTTTTCGGCCAGTTGACGAGGAACAGTTGCTCGGTGGCTCGTGTGAAAGCGGTGTAAAGCCAGTGGATGTAGTCGGGCGAGAGCATGTCGTCGGTCATGTATCCTTGGTCTACGTAAACGTGCGCCCACTGTCCGCCCTGCGCCTTGTGGCACGTCACAGCATACGCATATTTAATCTGCAAGGCATTGAAGTATCGGTCGTTTCGCAGTTGTTTCATGCGTTCGCTTTTCAGAGGAACGTCGGCATAGTCTTCCATCATGGCATTGAAGAGTTGTTCGCTTTGTTCATGCGTCAGAGCGGGAGCCTCCGACTGAAGGGTGTCGAGCAGCACTGTGGCCTCCAGTTCGTAGTCGTCGTAGTCGGGGAACACCAGCCAGGCATCGGCGAAGGTGAAGCCGTAGAGTTCATGCACGTTGCGCAC